>JBAVOA010000518.1:0-4686 GCA_049691635.1 Aestuariivirga sp.
GCCGTAGGTGCCCCACCAGGACGGCAGGATTGTGGTGAAGGTCGGCAGGATAGACGAGAAGATCATGCCGATCGCAAAGGCGATGAAGGCGTTGGTGTGGAAGCCGCTCTGGAACTTGAATTCGCCCTCCTCCTGATAGAGGGCAGCCACATCCAGCACGCCTTTGCGGATCAGGTAGTAATCAACCATCATGATGCCGAAGATCGGACCCATGGTGGCGCCGATGAAGTTCACAAAGTGCGCCGCACCGGTCTGCCAGGGAGCCCAGGGATAGAGCACCAGGGCAATGGCCGCCGCGATATAGCCACCCTTCTTGAAGTCGATCTGCTTCGGAAAGGCATTGGAGAAGTCGAAGGCCGGCGAGACGAAGTTGGCCACGACGTTGATGCCGAGGGTTGCCACGGCGAAGGTGAGTGCCGCCAGCAGGGCCAGGAACCAGCTGTCGAACTTGGCCGAGATTTCTTCCGGATGCAGCAGCACCTCGCCATAGACCGTGTAGGCAGCCGTGGTGGTGATGCCGGCGACGAGACAGAAGGCAAGCAGGTTGATGGGCAGGCCCCAGAGATTGCCCCTGCGCAAGGTCGGCACATCCACGGCATAGCGCGAGAAGTCGCAGAAGTTCAGGTAGAGGGCGGCGAAATAGGTAATCCAGGTGGCCGCCACCGCGACCAGAGCCCCGATTGAACCGGGCTCGCCCGGAACGCCCGCATCGGCGGTCTTCTGCAGCAGCACATCGCGCGGGATTTCGCTGCCGAAGGAGAAGGTGCCGGCCTTGACGATCAAATAGATGGAAAGCAGCAGCATCATGATCCACACGGCGGGACCGGCCCAGTCCTGGAACTTGCGCACGGTTTCCATGCCGCGCTGGATGATCAGGAGCTGCAAGGCCCAGACGACGAGAAAGCAGATCACTTCCAAAGTGGAATGTCCGAGCATGTGGCTGTTCTGGTGGAAGGCCAGCATGCCCTCGCTGCGGGTGAGCAGCGCCACGATGGCGCCTGACGCCGCCGCGGTCTGCGCACCATACCAGAAGCAGGCGACGATGGCCCGCACCATGGCTGGAACGTTCGCGCCAAAAGTGCCGAAGGAAGCCCGCGCCAGCACCGGAAACGGCACACCGGTTTTGACGCCGGCATTGCCGACAAGACTCATCAGAAAGAAAATCACCAGCGAGCCGAGGCCGATGGCCAGGACGAAATTGAAAAAGCTGCCGCAGAGCAGGAAAAGACTTGCGGCGAGATAGTATCCCCACAGGCTGTGGACGTCTGACGTCCACACGTTGAATATGCTGAAGGCGCCCCACTTTCGTTCGGTGGCAGGTGCCAAGTCTTCATTATAGAGTGAAGGCGACGGATTGGTGAGTTTCATTTGGTTCCCCTCCCAAAGTGTTTCTCGATGACCGCGTCAGGCCGCCTGCAAGGATACTATCCTCCGTGTGAGGAACAATAGGGAACTGAATGGCGCGAGGATCCGGCAGGCGTTTGTGTGCGCCATTCCGTTGAATACCTAAGTCAATGATAACGTTGGAGATAAGCCTATTCGAGACGAGCGGGAAAACCAGGTGCACGTAAATCGGTGGCGAGCGCATCCTCCAGAAGTTTGACAATCTGGGTCGACTGGGCGCTGCCGCCGTAGGCCGCCTTGCCTTTCACGAAGGTCTGATTCGTTTGGCCCGCGAGGTCCAGCGGCACGCCGAATTCGCGGCCGAAGTTCATGGCGAAGCCCAAGTCCTTCAAGGCGAGATCCATGGTGAAGGCGATGTCATAGCTGCCGTTGAGGATGAGTTGTCCTTCGGTTTCATGGACAAAGCTGGTGCCGCTGCTGGCCTTGATGGCAGCCCAGCTCTGGGCCAGATCGAGTCCGCCGCGCTTGGCCAGCATCAAGGCTTCGCCGTCGGCGACGAGATGGATGAAGGCCAGCATGTTGGTGATGACCTTGATGACGGCAGCGGAACCCAGCGGGCCCATGTGAAAGAGCTGGCCGCCCATAGCCTGAAGAGCGGGCTTGTGAAATTCGAAGAGATCCGTGTCGCCGCCCGCAAGGACAGTTATCTTGCCCTGGGCTGCGAGATGGACGCCGCCGGTGACGGGTGACTCCATCGTGCGCACGCCCCTTGCGGCAGCAAGTTTTGCCAGACGCTGGATTTCATCGCGACCAAGGGTGGACATTTCAATCCATGTCGATCCCGGCTTCAGGCCCTGCAAAACTTGCGCGAGAACCTTCTCGGAAATCGCCGGCGACGGCAGGCAGGTGATGACGCAGTCCACATCGGCGGCGAGAGCCGTTGGCGTGTCCGCCCATTTGGCGCCGGCCTTGAGGTGGCGCTCCGCCAGCGCGGGGTCGATGTCGTGAACCGTGACGGCAAAGCCGCCGCGCAACAAGCTGGCGGCGAGATGGCCGCCGAGATTGCCAAGGCCTATGTAACCGTATTTCATACATTCACCGGATGATTGGTCATTTCGAGATGCAACTTGTCGCCCGTGTAGGGATGGGCGAGCGCCACCTCCTCGTTGAGTTCCACGCCAAGGCCCGGCTCGGTGGGCGGGATGACATAGCCCTGCTCCCAGCGGATCGGCTTCTTCAACAGCTTGGCATAGAAGCCACCGAAGGTTTCGATGCTTTCGAGAATGAGGAAGTTCGGCAGCGAGGCGGCATACTGGATGTTCGCAGCCGCCTCGATGGGGCCGGCATAGAGATGGGGGGCAATCTGGGCATAATTCACTTCCGCCATGCCGGCGATTTTCTTGGCTTCCCAGATGCCGCCTACCCTTCCCAGCGCCATCTGCAGAATGGAGGCGGCGCGATTTTCAAGAACGCGGCCAAATTCATATTTGGTGGTGAGGCGCTCGCCCGTGGCGATTGGAATTGAGGTGCCGCGCGCCACGAGCGCCATTTCCTCAGGGCGGTCCGGCGGGGTGGGCTCCTCGAACCACAGGGGATTGTAGGGTTCGATCTGCTTGGCAAAGCGGATGGCGCCCGATGCGGTGAACTGGCCATGGGTGCCGAAGAGAAGATCGGCCTTGGTGCCTACGGCTTCACGGATGAGCCTACAGAATTTGGTACAGAGTTCCATGGATTCGAGCGAGGGCTGGCGCGGATCGAAGCTCGAATATGGGGCGGCGGGATCAAACTTGATGCCGGTGAAGCCGAGCTTCATGTAATGGGCGGCGCGCTCGGCTGAGGCTTCGGCGTTCCAGTAGATGGAATCATCCTGGCCCTTGGCGAGGTCGGGATAGATATAGGTGTAGGAGCGCAGCTTCTCATGGACGCGGCCACCGATGAGCTCGTATATCGGCTTGTTCACGGATTTTCCGATGATATCCCACAGGGCGATTTCAATGCCGGAGAGAACCCCCATAAGCGACACGTCGGGCCTCTGGGTGAAGCCCGAGCCATAGACCTTGCGCCACAGGCTTTCGATGTGGAATGGGTCCATGCCAAGGACATAGCGCCCGAAGGTGTCCTCGATCATGGCGGTCATGGCCTTGGGGCCAAAGGTGGCGCAATAGCACTCGCCGATGCCGGTGATGCCCGTGTCGGTGGTGAGTTTCACGAAGGTGAAATAGCGGCCGCCCCAACCGGGGGGCGGATTGCCGACGATGAAAACTTTCAGATCCTTGATTTTCATGGGGATGCGTCTCCGGCAGGTTCACTGGGTGGTTTGGGTGATAGCAGTTTGGCACATTCAGTGGTGATGAAAAATAATAACCCAAGGTGAGGCGTTCAGGCACTCTTTGACGGGCCAACACTGGGTAAGAGTAGCTGGTGCTCACCAGCAAGAGGGAAAACGCCATGCCGATGATTACCATCAAAATTCTCAGGGGCCACTCCAAGGAAACCAAGCAGAAGATCGCCACCGGCTTCATGAAGACGGTGACCGAGGCGACGGGCCTGCAGCCCACGGACATGTGGATCGTTTTTGAGGATGTTTCCGCCGAAGAATGGTATGTGGGCGACAGGGATTGCACCTGAACGGAGTGTTACTTGGATTTCGACTTCATAATCGTAGGAGCGGGCAGCGCGGGCTGCGTCTTGGCCGAGCGGCTTTCGGCCAACGGCCGGTTCAAGGTGCTGGTGCTCGAGGCCGGCGGGTCGGAGCGGCGCTTTTTCATCGAGATGCCCCTGGGCTATGGCAAAACGTTCTATGATCCCGCGGTGAACTGGATGTATGCGGCGGAAGCCGATCCCGGCCTCAACGGCCAACGGGACTACTGGCCGCGCGGCAAGGTACTGGGCGGCTCAAGCTCGATTAACGCCATGGTCTATATCCGGGGTGCCCGCGAGGACTATGAGAGCTGGGAAGCGGCTGGCAACGCGGGCTGGGGCTGGCCTGACGTGTTGCGCTCCTACCGCGCCATGGAGGACACGGAAAGCGGGGCCAATGACTATCGTGGCGCGGGCGGGCCCTTGCATGTGCGTTGCGGGCCGGTGGATTTTCATCCGCTCTACGCGAAATTCCTGCTGGCCAGCAACGCTGCCGGTCTTCCGCTGAACGCGGATTTCAACGGCGCCACACAGGAAGGCGTAGGAGCCTATCAATATACGACCAGGAATGGACGGCGCATGTCGGCCGCGCGGGCCTTCCTGCGGCCCGCGATGAGGCGGAAGAACGTGCAAGTGGTGACGCGCGCGCAGGTGACGAAGGTTTTGTTCGAGGGAACGCGGGCGACGGGGGTTGAATACCTC
>JBAVOA010000519.1:0-2504 GCA_049691635.1 Aestuariivirga sp.
GCTCAAGGCAAAAGCGCAAAGCGACACTGAAGCGTTTGAAGCGCTGCTCGATCTCCTTGATGAAGGCGGCGGCGGCAATGATCTTGATGCCTTGACCGATGCCGAAGCCATCTCGGATGGCAAGGCCGTGCTGGAAGACCTTTATGGTTCGCCGCCGGCAGCGCTCGCCGGAATGATGCAGCTTGTTCCGGCGCTGGACAAAGCACAGGCAGAAAAGATTTCGGCGATCGCGGCTACCAGTGTACTGGCCGTTCTCGCCAAAACCTACGCGGCCCCACTGCCTCTTGCCAGTGCTTCTGGCGCTGCGCCGCAGAGCGGCGGAATTCTGGGCACAATTGTTTCGGCTGTCCTCAAGGGGGCGCTGCAGGGTGTGGCACGCCAGCTTGCCCCAAAACGCCGGAGGCGGCGGAACTACTCCAGTTATTTCGACACAAGGCGGCGCAAAACCACGCGGCGCAGGCAGCGGACAAGAACGCCATCGCTTGAAGATATTTTTGGACAGATTCTCGGAACCCGCAAATAGTCATTGGAGACAAACATGGACCTTGCAGAAATCGGCCGGCAATTCGGTCTGAACGAAGAACAGACGCGCGCCGCCGTTGAAGCGCTTACGCCTGTTATCGCAGCCGGAATGCGCCGCAGCGGCAGCATAGGCGGCGGCGGGCTGGAAGAAATCATCAAATCAATCACCCAAAGCGGCATGCCGGACGGGGCCGGTGCGGCGACCAGCCAGGGCAATGACATTCTCGGCGAAATCTTCGGCTCGAAGGAAGTGAGCCGCGGCGTTGCCAATGAGCTTTCGGCGACATCGGGGATTGGTGCTTCAATCCTGAAGAAAATGCTGCCCATCCTCGCCTCCATCGTCATGGCACAGGTGGTGAAGCAAATGGGTTCGGGCTCGCGCGGCGGCGCGTCCGGCGGCGGCCTTGGGGATATCCTGGGCAACATCCTCGGTGGCGGTGGCGGCAGTTCTGCGCCCCAGCCGAAATCATCGGGTGGTATCGAAGACATTCTCAAGGATATTCTTGGTGGTGGCGCAGCAACGCCAACCGCACCGCGGCAAAGCAGCCCGCGCAGCGGCAATGCGGCAGATGACTTGCTGAAGTCCGTCGAAGACGCGCTGCGCCGGCGTTAAAGCTTTCTCAGGAATACGCTTCGGACGGCGTGATCGGCTCCTTTGCGCAATACAAGATCGGCACGGGGGCGGGTGGGCAGCACGTTTTCGCGCAAATTCACGAGATTGATGGTTTCCCAAATGCGTGTCGCCGTTTCACGCGCCTGCACATCCGAATAGGAGGCGTAGCGGTGGAAATAGGATTTGGGGTTTTTGAACGCGCCATCCCGGAGCGAGAAGAAGCGGTCAATATACCAGGCGCTGAGATCGGCAATTTCCGCATCAATGTAAATTGAAAAATCGAAGAAGTCCGAGACGTTGGGAATGCCGCGTCCATCCCTGGGTGGGCGGCCGGTCTGCAAAACGTTGATCCCCTCGACAATCAGGATATCGGGCTGGTCAATGGTGATGGTTTCTCCAACCTGCACATCATAGGAAAGATGCGAATAGATCGGCGCTGTGACGTTGGGCCTGCCCGCCTTGATGTCCGACATGAACCGCAGGATCGAGGGCAGGTCATAGCTTTCAGGAAAGCCCTTCCGCGCCATCAGGCCTTCGCGCTCCAGGACCGCATTGGGCAGGAGAAAGCCATCGGTGGTCACCAGATCAACCTTCGGATGGTGAGGCCAGCGCGACAGGAGCCGGCGCAGGATGCGCGCCGTGGTGCTCTTGCCCACGGCCACGCTGCCTGCAATGCCGATGACATAGGGGACCTTGCGGTCCTCGCTGTGCAAGAAGTTGTTGGTGGCGCGGAACAGCTTCTGGGTTGCCGCCACATAGAGATTGAGCAGGCGCGACAGGGGCAGGTAGATAGTTTCGACCTCGGCGAGGTCAATCTTGTCGTTGAGGCCGCGCAATTCATCGAGATCGATTTGCGTCAAAGTCATCGGCGTGTCGGCCCGGAGCTTCGACCACTCAGCGCGGTCAAAGCGGCGGAAGGGGGAGACTTCCCTGGCCAGCATTTCCATCAGGTGTTTTCCCCGCGGGCAGCTTTTTCAGCAAGTCCGCTCGCGCCCTGGCGGCGGTGCAGTTCCTGCATGACATCACCCAGCGGCACGCCGGTTGCTTCCAGGAGCACAAGCAGATGGTAGAGCACATCGGCTGCTTCCGCCGTGACATGGGCCTTGTCCTGTTTCATGCTGGCAAGCGCCAGTTCAACGGCTTCCTCGCCAAATTTCTTGGCGCATTTTTCCACACCCTGCGAGAGCAGCCTTGCCGTATAGGATTGCTCCGGGCTTTCGCCACGACGGATGGCAATCTCATCGGCGAGGTCCGCCAAGGTTTCCAGCTTGTGAGTCATCGTGCTCCCCCTGCCCCTCAAGCCAGACGCATGGGAATGCCATGCCTTGCCATGTGGGCCTTTGCCTCGCCTATCGTATAGGTTCCGAAG
>JBAVOA010000520.1:0-5641 GCA_049691635.1 Aestuariivirga sp.
CGCAAGAGCAAGCCGGCGAAGTCGGCCTGCCTGAGAGGTGGCGAAGGAGCCTGCGTTTTCTCAGCCATGGGCGGTTCCACCGGCCGGGATTGACAGACCTGCATGATGAAATCTGCTGCATGAGGGGCAGGGGCTGCCTTGCGCGCGATCAGTTAAGGCATTGCCAGTTCCTTGAACGATGGCGCCCGCGCAAACGGAAAAGCGGCCGGGCGGGAGGCTGAACCCGGCCGCTGTCCCGGAGAAACGCTGGCTTACTTGTGGCCACTTTCGTTTTCTGCCGAGAGCTTCATCAAGCGCCCGAAGCTGCTCAAGGCGCGGCCTGCCGCTGTTGTCTTTATGGGCAGGCCGGTTCCGGTCCATGGCGCGGTGTGTAGTTCACGCCGCGCCCCAAGGCTTTGAGACGGGCTTGGTTTTCCCTTGAGAAACGCTTGATTTTTGCCGTGGGGGCCAGCCCCCGCAAAATAAATGTGAACCGGGTGCCGGGACACTGCGACTAACCCCATGAAGGCCAGCAGCAAGCGGCGCAGTGAAGCGCCAGGCGCCATGAGCGGGCCAAACATGAAACTGAACAGGAGACGACCATGACGAAGCTTTCAATGACTCTCTTCGGTGCCGCAGTGATCCTGGCCATGGCCAGCACCGCCAATGCCGGCACCATCAACCAGCGCCAGCACAACCAGACCGTCCGCATTTTCAACGGCATTGCCAGCGGCGAGCTCACCCTGGCTGAAACCCTGCGGCTTGCCCGCGCCAAGGCCAGGGTGCGCCAGCTGGAAATCCTCGCCCGTGCCGACGGCCACATCGGCCCGCTGGAACGCTTTGCCATCAACCAGGCGCTGAATTATCAGTCCTCGCTGATTTACCGGAAGAAGCACAACTGACGAAGCCTCGGTGCCACGGGCGGACGGGCTTGCCCCGTCCGCCCGGGTAACTTACCGCACTTCCGGGCCATATCCGGATATGCGAAGCTGTTTCCATGTTGATTGCCCTCATCGCCGATCTCCATGCCAATGAGCTGGCCCTTCAGGCCTGCCTGGCGCGCATCGCCGAGCTGGGGGCGGAAAAGATTATCTGCCTCGGCGACATCGTGGGCTATGCGGCCGACCCCGAAGCGGTGCTCGACACGGTGATGGCGCTCCATGCCAAGGGCGCCATTGTCGTGAAGGGAAATCATGACAACGCCATTGCCGAAACCCATGAGGACATGAATGATGCAGCCCGCAAGGCGATCGACTGGACGCGGCCGCGCCTGAACGCGCCCCAGAAGGATTTTCTCAAAAACCTGCCGCTGACGATGGAAGAGCAGGGCAGACTCTATGTCCATGCCGATGCCTCGGCGCCAACGCGCTGGAACTATGTGGGCGATGCGGCGGCGGCGCGCCTGTCGCTGGCGGCGACCTCGGCGGGTGCGACCTTCTGCGGCCATGTCCATGTGCCGGCGCTTTATTGCCTCTCGCCAACGGCCAAGCTCATTTCCCATGTTCCGCTGACCGACGTGGAGATGCCCCTGGGCAGCCACCGCAAATGGCTCGCGGTGATAGGCTCCGTCGGCCAGCCCCGCGACCGCAAGCCGTCCGCTTCCTTTGCCACCTATGACACCGAAGCGCGGCTTCTGACTTTTCGCCGCGCCGCCTATGATGTGGATGAAGCCGCGGCCCGCATACGCCGCGCCGGCCTTCCCGATGTCTCCGCCGTGCGGCTGAAAGTGGGACGCTAGGGCATGGCCTCTTCGCGCATTGAAACCGGCATGGTGATTGACGGCTTCACGCTGGGCCAGCTCCTGCACAAGGGCGGCATGGCCAGGCTGTGGGAAGTGACGCGCCCCGGCGAGGACCTGCCCATGCTGATGAAAATTCCGGTGCAGCGCGAGGGCGAGGATCCGGCGGCGATTGTCGGTTTCGAAATGGAACAGATGATCATGCCGCGCCTGAAAGGTCCCCATGTGCCGCGCTTCATCGCCCATGGCGAGTTCGGCGTGCAGCCCTATATCGTGATGGAGCGTTTGGCCGGCCCAACACTGCTGCCGCGCCTCGAGGAATTGCCGCTGGCCGTAGACGAAGTGGCGGGCCTCGGCGTGCGCATCGCTGCGGCGCTTGACAGCCTGCACCGGCAGAACGTGGTCCATCTCGACCTCAAGCCCTCCAACATCATGTTCCGGCCCTCAGGCGAGGCGGTGCTGATCGACTACGGCCTGTCGCGCCACCGGGAATTGCCCGACCTGATGGCCGAGGAATTCCGCCTGCCCTATGGCACCGCGCCCTACATGGCGCCCGAGCAGGTGCTTGGCCTGCGCGATGATCCGCGCAGCGATCTTTTTGCCTTGGGCGTGCTCATGTATTTCTTCGCCACCGATCTCCGCCCCTTCGGCGATCCGCAAAAGCTGAAGGGCCTGAAGCAGCGCCTGTGGCGCGATCCCGTGCCGCTTTTGAAGCTTCGCCCCGATACGCCGCCGTGGTTTCAGGAAATTGTCCTGCGCTGCCTTGAGGTGAATGCCGCACGGCGTCCACAGACCGCGGCGCAGCTGGCGTTTGATCTGCAGAATCCCTCCCAGGTGACGCTCACGGCCCGCGCCACTAAAACCAAAAAGGATTCCTTCTTCGCCGTGCTGAAGCGCAAGTCCGAACCGGAATTCTCCCACATCGACCGCCCGGTGCAAGGCGCTTCCGGCCTTGCCACGGCACCCATCCTCGCCGTGGCCATTGACCTGAGCGAGGCTCATGCCGGCCTGGAGGAAACCCTCCGGCACACTGTGCGGCGCATCCTGGCCCAGACCCCGGGCGCGCGCCTGGCCTGCCTCAATGTGCTGAAGCTCGCCCGCCTCACGCTCGATTCAAGCCTCGATGCGCAGGGCAACAACAAGCATTTGCAATTGCTGGTGCGGCTCAAGGACTGGGCCCATGGCCTTGGCCTCGAGCCGGGCCGCGCCACCTTCCACGTGCTCGAAGCGGTGGACCCGGCAGAGGCCATCCTGGATTTCACCCGCGCCAACAACGTGGACCATATCGTGCTGGGCGCCCGGGAGAATTCGACGCTCCGCAAAATCCTCGGCAGCGTCTCCGGCCGCGTGGCGGCCGAAGCCCCCTGCAGCGTGACGGTGGTGCGGAACAGGGATTTGCATGGCGTCAAAGAAAAAAAGCTTAGTATAGGAAAATAGTGCTTGACACCGTACGGTGAAACAGCTACAAACGGCTATTCTCCACAATTGGGTAACGGGATGGGCGAGGCAAGTTGATAATTTTCACCTGCTTTGAAGCTTAAAGAATTGTTAACTATTTTGGCTATAAGCCTTGCCAAACGCCCGCTTCACACTATATTTCACATGCAATGAGAGACTCGGCACCATGACAAGCGCGCTTCCTTCACCATTGGGTGGGCCGCCGCCGCAGGAAATTCCCCTGGCAAAAGCCCCCCTTGAACGAGTGATTGCCCAAGTACAGTTTGCACCGATTGTCAAAATTGATGACAAGTCCTCTGTAGTTGGCTTTCAAGAAAGAATTAGGACCGACTATCCGTTCTTTGAGGAGGGGGCTGAACAGCTGTTGCAGGTTGGAGTGGGTTTCGGCGGCCAGCAAGTTTCGCAAAGCTCCAGAAAGGTTTGGAAATTTCTCGACGCTGAAAAGAATTGGGGAATTACGCTGACTTCAGCGGCAGTCACTCTTGAAGTCAAGAAGTATACAAGCCGAGCGGATTTTTTGGACCGATGGTCGAAAATACTTCTAGCGATGGCAGACGAGTTCAAGCCGACGTTGGTTGTCAGAGTTGGCATGCGGTATGTTGATCGCATCCGTGATGGCAACGTAAGCGAGGTCAATATGCTTATTAAGCCGGAGTTTCTTGGGCCATTGGTAACAAGATTTCAGGACCAAGTGCTTCACTCGATAAGTGAAACCGTACTTTCTGTTGAAGAGGGTAATTTATTGCTTCGCTTAGGCAAACTCCCAAGTGGGGGCACTATTGATCCGAACGTGCTTGAGCCATTGCCCAGTGCGAGTTTCATCATTGATATTGATGTATCATCGGCAAATCAAAGGTCATTTGATTCAGTGGAGCTCAGTTTGATATTTCGCAAGTTTGCGGAGCGTGCATACTCTATGTTCAGGAATGTCGTAACCAGCGAATTCGATCAAGTGTATGGTGGACAATCATGAACCAAGCTGTGGCAATATCTTATAGTTCGAACTATTTGAGTAACCGAGAACAAACTGCAAGCTTTTTTGGCACGAACCTGAGGCCGTCATCCTTGGTCGTTGAAAAAACACCACAGGTTCCGACGGGCGGTTCCGACCCATACTACATTTCGCTTTATTCACAGCGGCCTGCTGGCATTATGGATTATGCAACGGACTTGGATAGTGGCTTGACGAAGGCTTTGCGAGCGGCAGGAATAATTGTGATTTGTTACTTGGGCAACAATAATGATGTTCGTGCACAAGCAGTCCCAACCACTCCGACGGCTCAGCTAGTTTTCTCTGGCGGCTTTACGGCTGCCGAAAAAAAGCCTCGTGGTATTCAGCAGAATTCGCTACTGGCAGCTGAATTGATTGGCCAGATTCAAAGTAAAACGGGCCTGACTCTCGAACTTATAGCACCGTTGCTTGGGGTGAGCCGGCGCGCATTGCAAAGTTGGAAAGCTGGGGAAACAATAAGCCTCAGAAATGAAGAGCGGCTGAGGGAGTTGGCAGATGCCATTATGCGTTTGCCAAGGGGCAACTCCCAAGAAACGAAGAATTTGCTGTTAGAGCGGATTCCAGGGGTCGTGCGCATCTATGATCTTTTGGCGGAGCGGCGCTTTGCTGATGCAATTGCGCGTGCAAATTCAGCAGAAAAGCCAGAGCCTATCTATAGCGATCAATCAATTGTGTTTCAGCACTTGCCAATTGATGCACAACTGGCCGTCATCGAAGATGAGCCATCTGCCCCCGCCGGGCAGCTTGACCGCAAAGTGTCGAGGCGGTTGAAGCTATAGAGGGACCGCCCTTGGTTCTAGACGATGATCAATCGGTCAAGTTATCAAAACTGCTCGAAGAGTGGCAGCAGGGCGATATTGTTCAAATTGCCGGATTACCGTTTATTTATCTCGCGGATTTGCGGAACCCCATAACCGAGAAGTCGAGAGAGTTTGCGGAAAGCGATCCTCAATCAATTCAAGAAAATCCATTCGCCGCCATTGCGGACACCGCCAGTGATTTCGTCATTGTCAGTCAATCTTGCGACATCATAAAAGATCATCTCAAGTTTCCAACGATACAGATCGCGCCGCTCAAGGTAGTTGATCCTAATACCTTGGGAAACGCCAAGAGAGGTTCGAGTGCCAGCTTTCTTTTTCTGCCGGCATTTGAGGCAGAATCAATCGCTGCAAATCTTGATCATATAATGACCATGGAAAAGAGTGTTCTGCTGCACGCTAGCAAGGGGCCGAAAAAACGTGCGGTAAGAAGTGACCATGAGATCAAGGCTTTGGGGGTTGCAATAGCAAGGAAGTTCAATCGTTTTGCCTTCCCTGATGACTTCAACAGCGCGCTCAGCAGATTTCAGGGGAGAGTAGTCGAAAAGGGAAGGAAAAACAGCCCGGAAGGATTGGTGTACCAGTCTGTTGCCGAGATCCGTATTGTACCGGCTAATGCCTGGGAGAGTATACAGT
>JBAVOA010000521.1:0-8946 GCA_049691635.1 Aestuariivirga sp.
TTCTGTGATCGTCGAGAGGCAGCTTTTGCGCATCGTCCACTTCAAACGTCGCCCGCTTGTCGTCAATGTTCCGTTGCGCCGTGGCGACAAATCCGGCGGACTGCTCGATGCCGACAAGGCTTCGGGGATTGCAGTGGCCTAGAACCGCAGACGACAGCGCGCCTGTGCCGCAGCCCACGTCGAGCCAGTCGAGATTTGCGGGGGGTTGAGCCAATAAAGAAACCGCGCTGCCATCTTCCTGCTCCAACGCCCCATATAGGCATCGTAACTGTCGCCCGCGCTCCACGCGTCATGTTTGGCACCTTCAGACATCTGATCACTCCCTTTGCAGGTCACTGACCCTTGCTTCAAAAGCATTCAAAACCCGATCGGTCGGCATTGCAAGGCTTTCGAACCCTGCACTCCTTGGATTTTTATTGCCATTTCCCTTTACGCCCATGGCGCGCTAGAAGCCTCCCAAATTCACAAAAGGACAGTCCCATGCGCCCCTCAGGCCGTAAGCCCGACCAACTTCGTGCCGTCAGTTTTGAACGGAACTACATCAAACATGCGGAAGGCTCCTGCCTGGTGCGGTTTGGCGATACCCATGTGCTGTGCACGGCCAGTCTTGAAGAGCGGGTGCCGCCCTGGATGAAGGGGCTTGGCAAGGGCTGGGTCACGGCGGAATATGGCATGCTGCCGCGCTCCACCGGCGACCGGATGCGGCGCGAGGCTTCGGCCGGAAAACAGTCGGGCCGCACCCAGGAAATCCAGCGGCTGGTGGGGCGCAGCTTGCGTGCCGTGGTCGATCTCGTGGCGCTCGGCGAAAAACAGATCACGCTGGATTGTGATGTGATCCAGGCCGACGGCGGCACGCGCACCGCTGCGATCACGGGAAGCTGGATAGCGCTCCATGACTGCCTGAAATGGATGGAGGCGCGCGCCATGTTCAAGACCTGGCCGATGAAAGACCATGTGGCGGCGATTTCCTGTGGCATTCATGGCGACGGCGTTGTGCTTGACCTGGATTACGAGGAAGACTCATCGGCGGGCACGGACGCAAACTTCGTGATGACGGGTTCCGGCGGCATTGTTGAAGTCCAGGGCACGGCGGAAGGCGAGCCTTTCAGCCAGGACCGCTTTCTGGAACTGATGGCCTTGGCCCGCAAGGGCGTTGGCGAACTGGTGGCCATGCAGAAGGCGGCAATTGCTTGATGAAGGCCCGGCATATTCTTGAAACTGTTCTGTATGCTGATGATTTGGCCGCGGCGCGGCGGTTTTATGGTGATGTGCTGGGGCTTCCGGTGTATCAGGAGGTCGAGGGTCGCCTGGTCTTTTTTCGCTGTGCGGGCCAGATGCTTCTGCTGTTCAACCCGAAACTCTCAGCTGGCCAAAGCCCAGAGAAAGGCCCGCCGCCCCATGGGACAATTGGCGCGGGGCATGTCTGCTTTCGCGGCACCCTTGACGAACTGGAGGACTGGCGGCGGCATTTTGCCAAATACGGTGTTGCTATCGAACGCGACATGGAATGGCCCGACGGCGGGCGCTCGATCTATGTGCGCGATCCCGCCGGAAATTCGGTGGAGTTTGCCGAAGGCCGCATATGGGATTTGCCGGAACTGAAGACCCTTAAGGGGCAAAAAATCGTGGTGGCCACGCATAATGCGGGCAAGCTGCGCGAGATCAATGAGCTGCTGTCGCCCCATGGCGCGACGGCCGTGTCCGCCGGCTCACTTGGCTTTGATGAGCCGGAGGAAACGGAAGCGACATTCACCGGGAACGCCAGGCTTAAAGCGGTCTACGCGGCGCAGCGTTCGGGGCTTGTGGCGCTGGCCGATGATTCAGGGCTTTGCGTTGACGCGCTGAACGGCGACCCTGGGGTTTACACGGCGAACTGGGCGGGGCCAGAGCGCGACTGGGCCATGGCCATGCGGCTGGTCGAGGAAAAGCTGCAGGCGCTGGGTGCTGCCAAGCCCGGCCAACGCAAGGCCAATTTCAATTGCACTTTATGCGTGGCCTGGCCCAACGGCGAAGTTCACTTTTTTGAAGGCCGTGTTCCCGGAGCCCTGACCTGGCCGCCGCGGGGCACCCGCGGCTTCGGCTATGACCCCATGTTCATTCCCGACGGCGAAACGGAAACTTTCGGCGAAATGGATCCGGCGAAGAAGACTTTGATGTCACATCGCGGCCGTGCCTTCGGGAAGCTGGCTGATGCCCTCCTCTAGCGAAGACTTCGGCATTTATGTGCATTGGCCGTTCTGCAAGGCCAAGTGCCCCTATTGCGATTTCAATTCCCATGTGCGCCACCACGAGGTGGACACGATGTCATTTGCAAAGGCGCTCACGGCGGAACTGCAGTGGTTCGCCGGAATCACGCCGGGACGCAAGGTGAGCAGTGTTTTCTTCGGTGGCGGCACGCCCTCCCTGATGCCGCCCGCGGCTGTGGCAGAAGTCATCGACCAGATCGCGACGCTGTGGCCCGTCTCCGACACGGTTGAGATCACACTGGAGGCCAATCCAACAAGTGCTGAAGCTGAAAATTTCAGGGGCTACCGCGTGGCGGGGGTGAACCGCGTATCGGTTGGGGTTCAGGCGCTCAATGAAAATGATCTGAAGGCCCTGGGCCGCCAGCATACGCCCGACGAAGCCCTGAAAGCTTTTCGTTTGGCGGTAAAGATTTTCCCGCGCGTATCCTTCGACATGATCTATGCCCGTCCGCAGCAGACGACGGAACAGTGGAGGCAGGAACTGACGCGGGCTTTGGCTGAGCAGCAAGGCCACATGTCGCTGTACCAGCTCACGATTGAACCCGGCACGGCCTATTTTGATTTGCACGCCAAGGGCGCGCTTGTTGTTCCCGATGAAGACCGGGCGACGGATATGTTTGAACTCACCCAGATGCTGACCGGGAAGCATGGCCTTGCGGCCTATGAGGTTTCAAACCATGCGGCGCCGGGGCAGGAGTCGCGGCACAACCTGCTCTACTGGCGTTACGGCGAATATGTGGGCGTGGGCCCCGGCGCGCACGCGCGCATTGCCGCTGGAGAAAACCGCCGCGCCATTGCCATGGAAAAATATCCCGAGACCTGGCGCAACAATGTGCAGACCAAGGGCCATGGCATTGTTGAAGACACGCTTGTGGCACCCGCCGATCAGGCCTCCGAATATCTCATCATGGGGCTGCGGGTGAGCGAGGGCATTGATCTCCGACGCTATGAAAGCCTCAAGGGCCAGGCCATGGACCCCAGCAAGATCGCCGGATTGAAATCACTGGGCCTGGTCAAACGCGAGGGCCCGCGCCTGATGGCGACCATGCAGGGACGGCGCCTGCTCAATGCGCTGATTACTGAACTTGCGCACTGAAACTTGTCGGCGCCTGCTGGATGACATCTGGGCCGCCGGGGCCCATCTGCAGGATGGCAAGGCCGCGCTCGATCAGGCCATTCTCGCGGAAGCGGAACAGGCCGTTTGAACCCTGGAAGCCGGTGGGGTTTGCGATGCCCACCTCGGAGACGTCGCCGGTTTTCTGCAGGTTGGCCGCAAAGGCCACGGCATCATAGGCAAGGCTGGCGATGCGCGGCGGCTTGGCGCCATAGCTTGCCGTGTATTTCTGTTCGAAGGCCTGCACGAGCTGCGGGGGCACGCCCGCATACCAGCCACCCAGGGCAATCGGCGTGGCGCGTGTCAGCCCGTCATCCCACAGGCCGGTGCCCAGGATCTTTGTGACGCGCGGATTGACGCCATTGCTGGTCAGGGCCTGGCCGGCGCTGCGCAGCATCTGTCCGCCTTCGGGCAGCAGCAGGGCATTGCCCTGGCCGTGGATGGCAGCCGCAATGGCCGCGGCAGGCTGAGCTACCGCGGCGGGATCGCGCGTGTAGCTTTGCGAACTGAGGACGGTGCTGCCTTCACTCAACACGGAACGGCTGAGGGCCTGTTCAATGACCGCGCCATATTGCGAGGCGGGATAGAGCAAGGCGACGTTGCGGTAGCCCTTGGCCGCGGCATAGCGCACCACGTTCGAGACTTCCTCATCGGGCAGGAAGCTCATGAGGAAGGTGCCTTGCGAGGCCACGGAACTCACCGATGAAAAAGCGATGACATTCACATTGCGGGCCCGCGCCACGGGCGAAACGGCCTGCACTTCAGTGGACAGCAGGGGGCCCAGGATGATGCCGGCCCCTTCATCAAGGGCGGCCTGGGCTGCGGCGCGGGCCAAGTCGGGCGTGCCGCCCGAATCCTTGATGATCAGGGGGCCGGCGCCCACATCCTTGACCGCCAGTTCCGCCGCCTGCTGCAGGGCGCGGGCGATGTTCTGGGTTTCACCAGGTGCCGAAAGGGGAAGAAGCAGGGCGATGCTGGTGTTCTTGACGGGGGCTGCCTGCTGGGGAACGGGATCATCGCCGAAAAGGTCGCCCATCTTCGCTATGCCGCCACAGCCCGCGAGCAGCAGGACAACAAGAACCGCGAGCAGATTTCGCCACTCCCGCCCCATGAATGCTTGCGCTACACTCAATTTCTTCACATCGCCACCCCAACGGTACTCAATGACGCCACAGACTATACCCACCTCCCGACGCTATAGCATAGGTGCCAGCCAATTCGAGGCGGAAAAATTGCCGGGCGGTCTCTATGTGACGGCCACGCCCATCGGGCACCTGGGCGATGTGACGCTCAGGGCGCTGGCCACCATGGCGGCGGTTGATGTCCTGCTGTGCGAGGACACGCGCACCACGGGCAAACTGCTGGAGCGCTACGCCATCCGCACAAAACTCATGGCCTACCACGAGCACAATGCGGCGAAGGTCCGGCCCGCCATCCTGCGCGCCCTGGGCGAGGGACAGGCTATTGCCCTGGTGAGCGATGCGGGCATGCCGCTGGTGTCGGACCCCGGCTACCGGCTGGTGGCGGACTGCGTAGGCCATGAAATTCCGGTGACGGCCGTTCCCGGGGCTTCCGCCGTCCTGACCGCATTGGCCCTTTCAGGCCTGCCCACGGACCGCTTTACTTTCCTGGGCTTTCTGCCCACCAAATCCGGCGAGCGCAAGAAGCTCCTCACGGAGTTCATGGCGGTGAAGACGACACTCGTCGTCTTTGAAAGCCCGCACCGGATTGTTGATGCGCTGGTTGATGTGGCAAGCGTGCTGGACAATCCCAGAATTGCGGTCAGCCGCGAACTCACCAAGCTCCATGAGGAAGTGCTGCGCGGCACCGCGACGGAGGTTCACGGCATTCTTTCCGCGCGCCCTTCGGTGAAGGGCGAAATCACCCTGGTGATAGCACCACCCGAAGCACATGCGATGCAGCCCAGTGAAGCGGACATCGCGCAAGCCATCGAGATGGCGCTCCGGTCCATGCCTGCGGCCAAGGCGGCGGCCGATGTGGCCAGGCGTTTTGATTTGCCCAGGAAGGATATCTACGCCCGCATCCTGGCGCGCCGGGGATGAGTAACAAACGCGAACGGGCCGAGAAGCGCGGCCACTTTGCCGAATTCGTAGCACTCGTCTATCTGCGCCTGAAGGGCTACCGGCTGCTGGCCCAGCGTTTCAAGTCGCCCCAGGGCGAGATCGATCTCATCATGCGGCGCAGGGATGTGACCGCCTTCATCGAGGTCAAGGCGCGCGGCAGCCGCGACCAGGGCGTTGAAGCGGTGACCACCACCCAGTCCCGGCGGATTGCGGCGGCGGCGCGTTTCTGGATGGCCCGGGACAAAATCGCCAACCGGAATTTCTGCCGTTTTGACATCGTGGTGGTGAATGCCTATTTCTTGCCGCATCATATCGAGAATGCCTTTCCGGGAGACGCGTGAACCATGTCGCTCAATGTCGCCGTCCAGATGGACCCCATCGACAAGATCAACATCAAGGGCGACTCGAGCTTTGCCATAATGCTGGAAGCGCAACGGCGCGGGCATGTGCTGTTTTACTACCAGACGAAAACCCTGGCGCTCGCTTCCGGCGTTCTCTCGGCCACGGGCCATGCGATCCGGGTGCGCGACGAGGCTGCGGGGCATTTTACGCTGGGCGAGGAAGAGCGTGTCAGCCTCAGCGACTTTGATGTGGTGCACATGCGCCAGGACCCGCCCTTTGACATGGGCTACATCACCGCCACCCACATGCTGGACCATATCCATCCCGCCACGCTGGTGGTGAATGACCCTTCCGAGGTGCGCAATGCGCCGGAAAAATTATTTGTGCTCAACTACCGGGAGTTCATGCCGCCCACGCTGATCACCCGGGACGCCTCGGAGCTTGCGGCCTTCCGCATGGAGCATGAGGACATCATCATCAAGCCGCTCTATGGCAATGGCGGCGAGGGCGTATTCCGCATCCGCGGCAGCGACCAGAATTTTTCATCGCTGCTCGAGCTCTTCAGCCAGACCTACCGCAGCCAGCCCTACATCGCGCAGAAATACCTTCCCGATGTGAGGAAGGGCGACAAGCGCATCATCCTGGTGGACGGGAAAGTTGCAGGCGCCATCAACCGGGTGCCCGCCGCCCATGAGAGCCGCTCCAACATGCATGTGGGTGGGCGCCCCGAGCCTGCAACCCTTACCAAGCGCGAGCGCGAGATCTGCGAGGCCATGGGGCCTGACCTCAAAAAACGCGGGCTGATCTTTGTCGGCATCGACGTGATCGGCGACTATCTCACCGAGATCAACGTCACCTCGCCCACCGGCATCCGCGAGGTCAAGCGTTTCGGCGGCGAGGACATCGCGGCGCTGATCTGGGACGCGATCGAGGAGCGGATGCTGGGGTGAGGCAACACTACTCTGCCAAAGCAGGCTTGAATCTTCCGCTTTTCATGTAGCGGATAATAAAAAAGCTGAGGACCAGCAAGCCGCCGATCACGATCATGCCGCTTTCGCCGCCGATATACTCGAGCACGAGCGGTGATTTTGTTTGCGTTATTTTATTCATTATCCCCCAGGCCATGTTTCCCGTGGAATGGGCAATTGCAACCGGCCAGACACTTCCTGTCCAAATTCGCAGGTAGCCATAGAAAATTCCGGCAAGCGAAAGCGTGACAAGGAACAGGGGCACCACAAGCCACGGATTTCCGGTGCTGTGATAGTATTCGGTCGTCAGCATGATGGGCAGGTGCCATACGCCGTGCAGGAAACCCGCAATCAACATGGCTGGCACGACGCCGAAACCAAGCAGGCGCGGCAGCATGTATCCCCGCCAGCCAATTTCCTCACCCAGCGCAAAGAGCGTGCCGATGACCAGGCCCGCAAGCACATCCGGGATGGCGGTGCCCATTGAATCCGGCATGGAAGGCGCTGCAAAGACGGCAAGCCCGGCGGCTGAAAGAAAGACGAGGCCCACCAAGTGGATTGCGGCTGGTGCCGCTATGGCCAGGGGCCAGCCTTTCAATCCCGCACGGTCGAGGCCGAGAAGGCTCAAGACGTCACGAAAGCCACCCTCGCGTGAAACGAAGGTGAGCATGATCGCTGCCGCAATTGTCGGCGTCAACATCGTGACAGGAAGGCTCGCTTCGCCAATAAACGGAACCGCCAGCGCCACAGCCACCGCGAGAGCCAGCGTGACCGCGTAAAAGATGAAAGCTTGGGTTGGGTTTGTCATGCCGGCGAAGGCAAACGGCTAACCGAAGGCCAGGACCGCAAAGAGCACGGCGAGCAATGACGATAGGCCGGCCAGCGGGCCAAGCCTGGGAAGCCGCGCGGCCACAGCGGCGTTGCCTTTGCGGATTTGCCCATAGGTCATGTGGATCAAACCGATCACCACCGTCAAGGACAGGATGAAAATGGCCTTGACCCAGAACAGCTGTGGCAGGCTGCCAAAGCCGTCCCACTTGCTCCACACCATGATGAGGCCGGTGAGCCAGAGGACTGCCACGCCGATGGCGGACACTTTCGCCAGTATCGGCCCAAGGCCCCGCACCACCTTTGCCTCATCGGCTGGCAGGACCAGGGCGCGGCGCATGAGAACAGCGCTGGCGAAACCGCCCGCCGCACCGAGCATCAGGCCCACAAAATGCAGAAAAAGGATGGCGTTGTTCATTTTAGATTCCCCTTGCTGATGTTTTCCCCGGACGATTCAATACATGAAGTCTGCTGCGGTGGAAAGGCGATGGCCTGCCAAGAACCGCGCAAGATTTATTTTCCTATACTCCTTGACACTATATTCTCAGTATGCCATTTATGTTCCTGTTTTGTTCTTTGTACTGAATTGGAAACATCATGGACTGGGACTTGGCTATCAAACGCAACAGCAAAGCGCTGAAAGGCATCATTGAAGTGCTTTTCGCCCTGCTGGGGCTCGATGGCACCGATGCGGCTTCGCGGATTCCACGGTCCCTGCACAGCGCCGTGCTGGGTGTGCTGCGGCCCGCCGAATCCGCCGTCCGCCGCCTCATTGTTATCGCGGCCCGGAATGTTGTGGTGAAGCTTGCGCCATCCCGGCCCATGCCCGAGGGGCAAAAGATCAAAAAGGTTGGGGGAAGCAGGCCTCCCTCCTTCCAGCTCTTTGACCCGCGGAAACGTTTGAAGCCCGTGCGGGCCATGAAATTCACCCGGCTTGTCCCGCGCATCCATTTCTTTGGACCCGATCCCCGTGTGGTAGCCCTGTTTCCAACGCCCCGGCCCGTGGTTGAACCCCCGTCGCCGCCCGATGGCCTCGTGGGTGCAATGCGCCTCCACCGCAGGCTCAATGCCCTCAAGCTGGCGCTCGACGACCTTCCGCGCCAGGCCAAACGTCTCGTCCGCTGGCAGCAGAGGCGGAAGGCCGCGCCGGGTTTCAAGTCCACCTCACCGCTCCGGCCCGGCCATCCACCGGGCCACCGCAGGAAGCCCATTCACGAAGTCGATGAGGTGCTCGTCGAATGCGACGACCTCGCCTTTGAGGCAATGAAGCCCGATACAAGCTGAAGCGCTGCCCTGCCCTTTTCTATTTCGGAAACGGCATAACCGTTTTCACCCCCGGCGGAGCCGTGAGCGGAGCTATGCCC
>JBAVOA010000522.1:0-6616 GCA_049691635.1 Aestuariivirga sp.
TCATTGATACACGCGAACAAGTATTCACTTACTTCGCTGCGGGTGAGATCAAGCACCAACTGGTTGCGCGACGTCAGCAAAGGCCGCCCCAGGACCTGCAAGGCCCAATCTGGGTGCTTGCGGAAGAGATCCGAGTTCTGGCTCACCATCTCGGGCTCGAACCAGATGCCAAACTCCATGCCAAGCGACAAGACGTGATCCACCAGAGGCTTCAGGCCATGGGGATATTTACGCTTGTCGATGAACCAGTCACCCAGACTGGATGTATCGTCGTCACGTTTGCCAAACCAGCCGTCGTCCAGAACAAATCGTTCAATGCCGATCTCGGCTGCAATCGTCGCCTGGCGCTTGAGCCGCTCCATATCGTGAGAAAAATAGGTTCCTTCCCATGTGTTCATGATAACCGGCCGGGGCTTCATCTTGCCCTTGGGCCAGGTCAAAATCTGGCCACGGACTACAGCATGGAAGGCAGCTGAAAGATCCCCAATGTCTCCGCCCGGTACGTGGGCAGCATAGGCCTTTGGCGAGAGATAGCTTTCTCCCGGAGAAAGGGTTATTTCCCCCGGTTCAAACAATTCACCCGCGTGAACCAGGCTGCGCCCATCGTCAAGCATGTCTACGGCCATCACATGGTTGCCGCTCCAGCCGAGATGCAAACCATAGAGCCCGGAAGACTTGCAACTGGCGGCTACGGCCGGAAACCGGTCATGGGAAGTCCGGCCCCGGCGGCTTTCCAGCAACCATAACGCTTGCCCCGCGGCTTCGGTGGTTTCCTGAAACTCCTGGCCCCATTTGCCGCGGTAGGAGGTGATGGTGTCAGCTCCGCCCGGAATGAGCAGGCTGGCTGCCATGCAACGATCCAGCGAATAGGCCGTGGTTCCTGTATTGGTGAATTCGGTTTGCATGACGAGCACGCCGATGCCGCTCATTTGGAACGTCAGCCGGAGCGTGATCGCGGCAATGCTGTCGCTCCCGACAAGCGTCAGCGCGTCATTGTCGTTGCTCGCCGTCCAGCCGGTCGGTTCCAAAATGAAAGCCGCGCCATTGCGATGCCCCTGGATGGCGGGCCAACCAAAACTGCCCATGCCGCCGACGGGCAGATAGACAGCAGCTGGCGGCGGCAGATCCATGCCATTCACCCGCTTCGAACGCGCCGCGATGGTCTCCCACCCCGCCAGGTTGTCGCCGAGCGGAGCAAAACACGACAAAATTATCGGCATGCCCCGTTCCGGCAGGGCGAGCGCAAGCCGGTCCTTAAGCCGGGCAAGCTTCATCCCTTTGTCGCTCCCAGCGTGAGCCCGGCAATAAAGTGCTTCTGCATCAGAAAGAACATGGCAACGGGAGGCAGGGCGGCAACAATGGAACCGGCTGAAACCAGATGCCATTGCGCCACCCACTGGCCGTTCAGGGAATAGAGGCCCGCTGTCACCGGCATGGCGTGTTGGCCCTGGATCATTACCGTGGCCCAGAAATAGTCGTTCCAGATAAAAGTGAAAATCAAAACGGAGAGGGCGGCGATGGCTGGCCGCATGAGTGGTAAAACAATATTCCAGAAAATCCGGAATTCGCTGACCCCTTCGACCCGCGCGGATTCAATGAGGGCAAACGGCAAGCCCTTGATAAAGTTGCGCATGAAAAGCGTACAGAAGCCGGTCTGGAACGCGACATGAAACAGGACGAGGCCCATGATCGAGTCGTAGAGACCCATTTTCAACGTCAGGTCACGCACTGGCACCATGAGAATTTGGAACGGGACAAAATTGCCCGCAACAAACATGAAGAACACCAGAAGATTGCTCTTGAACTTGTAAATGGCGAGGGCAAAGCCGGTGAGGCACGACAGGCTCACGGCCCCGATCACGGTTGGAATGGTGACCAAAAACGAGTTCAGAATGAACCAGCCTATCGGGCTGTTCCGAAACACCGCCGTGTAGTTTTCAACGCCAGCGAAGCTTGACGGGATTCCGAAGTAGTTTCCGGCGGCAAGATCAGCGGCGGGGCGCACGGAGGTGACGGCCACGCCAATGAGTGGAAACAGCCAGATGAACAGAGCGACGGGCAGCAGCAACTGGTATCCGATGCGGACCCAGGGGGCTGTCTGTTTGATCGGCGTCGGAAACATCAGTTATTCCTTTCCTGGTGCAACATGCGCACGATGAAGAATGTGATGAAGATCATCATGATGGCGAACAGGACCACCGCAATCGTGGCACCGTAACCCATGCGGAACCCATATTCGGACAGGGCCTTTTCGTACATGTAGAAGGAAAGGACTCGGGTTGAGCCATAAGGCCCGCCGTCGGTCATGATGGAAACAAGATCGAAAGAGCGCAGAGAGCCGATGACAGTGACCACGACGGCAATGAAGGTCGCGGGCCGCAGCTGCGGGATGATGATATGCCAGAGCAAGGACCAGCCCTTGGCGTTGTCCATGCGCGCCGCTTCAACCTGTTCGGGATTGATGTTGTTGAGCCCGGTGAGATAGAGGATCATGCAGTAGGCAATTTGCGGCCACAGCCCGGCAACGATAATGCCGTAAGTGGCATAGTTTTCGTCACCCAGAATGGCGACATCTGATCCGGTAATCATCTTGATCACATTGGACAGCAAGCCAAAGCCTGGCGCATAAAACCAGGTGAAAATGAGCCCAACCACAACCTGGCTGATGACGAAGGGAAAAAAGAACAGCGACTTGTAAAGCCGGATGCCGGTCACGGTTTGGTTGAGAAACAGGGCGACGGCCAATCCCGCCGGAACCGCCAGCATATACATCACCAGCCAGATCACATTGTTCTTGAGAGATGTGTAGAAATCCTCGTCATCGATGAGCTCGACGTAGTTTCCGAGACCGATCCATTTCTTCGGTCCCAAACCATCCCAATCATAGAGGCTGATCCACATGGATTGAAAAATAGGAATGATCACGTAAATCATGAACATCAGGATACCGGGCGCCAGGAACAGCCACGGCGCCAATATCTTCTGATTGCGCTTCCACCATCCCGCTTGCGCAGGCGCCATTGCATGGCTCATTCCAGCCTCCCCATATCAATTGGAAATGCGAAAGAAGGAGCCGGCCCCCGCCCCCAATAGCCGGCTCCCTTCGGAGGATTTATTGATAGGCTTTGGCGCGCACTTTTTCCAAGCGTGCGAGGATGTCGTCGATCTTGTCGGGCTTCACCATGAACTCCTGGAAGCCTTCCATGCCGGCCTTTGCCATTTCCGCAGGCGCATCCCGGTCAAAGAACTGGGCAAGAGCATAGGCGTTTGACAGCATCGTGAAGCCCGCGTCGAGGAACGGATCCGAAGGTTTGGTCGCTTGGTTGTTCACCGGCAATTGGCCAAGGGTCGCATTCATCTTGATTTGGGTTTCAGCCGAAGCGAGGAACACCAGAAATTTTCTGGCATCTTCCTTGTTCTTGGCACCCGACGGGATGTGGAACGTATCGGTTGGCGCGTCTTCGGCCATTGGAACACCGGGGGTGATTTCCGGGAACTGGAAGAAGCCCAGCGTATCATCGGTCATGCCGGCGGTCTTGAGCGGTGCCACGGCAAAGTTACCCATCAGATAGGTTGCCGCTTTGCCCTGGGCCAGCAGTGGCAGGGCGTCCTGCCAGTCGATGGCTGCATGGTTGGCGGAAACATAGCCACCGTTGATCAGCTCGGCCCAGTTCGCGAAGGTCTTCTTCACACGGTCATCGGTCCAGGCAATCTTGCCGGCCGTGAGGTCCATGTGGAATTCATAGCCGTTGGTGCGGAGGTTCATGTAGTCAAACCAGCCACCGGTTGGCCAAAGAGCCTTGGTTCCAGTCGTTGTGCAATCAATGCCAGCAGCCTTGAATTTGGCGCAACCGGCAATAAACTCGGCCCAGGTCTTTGGCACTTCGACGCCGACCTTCTTGAACACGTCCTTGTTGTAGTACATGCCCCACTGGTAATAGGTGTAGGGAACGCCCCACTTCTTGCCGTCAATCGTCATCGAAGCAGCTGCTGACTTCAACGTGGCATCAAGGCCCGCAGAAGCCCAGACATCCGAAACATCTTCGAAGAGACCGGCTTTGACAAATGGTGCCATGCGGTTGCCGGCATACCAAGCGGCAACGTCGGGTGGGTCAGCGGTCAAAAAGTTGCGAATGGCCGACTTGTAACCTTCGTGATCGAAATTGTTCCACTTCACCGTGATGCCCGGATTGGCCGCCTGGAAATCAGCAATCAAGGCTTCCATCGCAGCTTTTGGCGCCGGGTCCGTCTGGTCTGAATTCAAGACGATTTCACCGGCAAGTGCCGTGGTTGCTGACAGGGCAAGACCCAGAGCAAGCCCGCTCAGGCTTTTCAAATATCTCATCATTTCCTCCCAAAATCCGCCAGCCTTTATGGCTGCGGCATTATTTCCACGCCGCCGATTGTTGTTTTGGATCGCGTGTCTGCATTGACTCTGGGCCGGAAAACCGTAAGCTTCTACCGGAATTGCCGCATAAACTTCCGGTTTCCTAAGGTGGGGATAGCATGGATCGCGCAGTGCCGGTGGATTTCCATGACGAAAGCAGGCCTGCCCATCCTGGGCTGACCCGGCGCCATCCCCATGTTGTTTTCGGCGATCACCGTTTCTGCGCCGGCAAGTCGCTCAATGTCATGCGCATGCCTGGCCCCCATATGCACAGCCAGATTGAGTTCAATTTTGTCCTCGAAGGCCGCATGACCTATTGGTTCGACGGGCGCGAACTGGTGGTTTCTGCAGGCAGGCTGGCGATCTTCTGGGGCATGATCCCGCATCAGGTGACTGAGGTTGAGACGCCCACGCAATTTGTCTGTTTGTATGTCCCCATATCGGTATTCCTGGGCTTGCCAACGCTCAGCCGTCTGCGCGGAGCCATATTCCGTGGAGCTGTGATTGAGGCGCTGGATATCAAGGCCTTTGATCGCGAGATTTTCTTGCGTTGGCGGGAGGAATTATTGTCGGGCGATGATCAGATTGCGCAAATCGTCCGCGATGAGCTGACCGCCCGTGTACGCCGCCTGGATCGGGAAGGTTGGCGCGATCTCCGCAACCTCGCCGAAGCCTCGCCTCATGCGGCAGGCCATGATGCGGACCGGGCCTTGCATGTCGAGCGCATGACGCGGTTTGTTGGCGAGAGGGCTACCCAAAATATTTCCGTGCAGGACGTGGCAGATGCCGCAGGATTGCATCCGAACTATGCAATGACCGTCTTCAAACGCAGCGTCGGTTTCAGCATCAATCAGGCAATTATCCGGAATCGGCTGGACACGGCGCAATCCATGCTCATTGCAACAGAATTGCCGATTGCACGCATCGCGTTTGATTGTGGATTTGGTTCATTGTCGCGGTTTTACGAAGCCTTCAAAAAACGATTTCAAACCAGCCCGTCGGACTTTCGTGGCAAATTCGTGGGCGAAATGATGACAAAGACAGGAAATACTTAGGCGTCCAATCTTGGATCGGTCGCCTGCTGGATATTTGTGGCAAACGTTATGAGCAGTTATTGCGTGTATCACCTCCCATCGCGAGGGGGAGATTGGCGCGGTTGCATTTGGGCTTTGGCGGCGCGCCCGGGATCGTCATACCGCCGGTCACCAACTACGCCGCCGGCATGCCTTTCCGCAACCCTCCGCATCGCTTTGACATTGCCGCTCCCAACGCCATGCAGAATCTGTTTGATCTTCCATGGCTCGGATGGACGCGACGTCCATCATGACAGCCGGCTTGCCCGCGAGCAGACGATTCCGAATGACACGATAAAATCACAACTCACCGCAATTTATGACAAGACCGGTGCCGGCGGACAGCGCGAACTTGAACTGCTCATCCGTGATCTCACCCCGCCGGTCAAGCCAGTCCGGACATGCACCCATGCCGTTGCAGCAGGATGCCTTGTTGTGCTGACGCAGAGCTTCGGACTAGGCGCCGTCCGTCCAGTCGGGAGCCCAGGCGGCGACGGAAATAAAACGCTCGTTCCGCGCCGTGAGTTCCGAGATGGATTTCATCTCCGCTTCGCCCAAGGTGATTTTGAGGGCCTGCAAATTATTCTCCGCATTCTTCCGCTTGGTGGTCTGCACCAGGGGAATGACGCCGTTCTGCATCACCCAGCGCAGGATGACGGCCGGTTCGCTGAAACCGTGCCTCGCAGCAATCTGAGCGATAACGGGTTGGCCCAGAACCTTGCCGCGCCCCAGCACGGCATAGGCTTCCAGCGTGATGGAAAGCTCCCGGGCCGCCGCCAGCAGTTTTGACTGGTCGATCAGCGGATGGAACTCCACCTGGTTGGCAATGAGGGGAACCTTTGTCCGCTTTGCCGCGCGCCGCAAAAGCTTTGGCGTGAAGTTGCTGACGCCCACGTGTTTGGCAAGGCCGAGACCTTGCGCTTCGCCCAGCGCGTCAATGGCGGGGTCGAACAACGCATCGTCGCGCGGCGGCCAGTGGATGAGCAGAAGATCGACATGATCCATCTTCAGCAGGTCAAGGCTGGCGCGCACCGACGGCAGGAATTTCGCTGGCGCCAGATTGTCGAAATGAACCTTGGTGGCAACGAAAACCTCGTCACGGTTTTTTCCGGAGGCGCGTATGCCTTCGCCCACGGCTTTTTCATTGCCATAGGCC
>JBAVOA010000523.1:0-3523 GCA_049691635.1 Aestuariivirga sp.
CCCGCAAAAACAGCTGCTTTTGGAGCATTGGCGATGAGCCGTTCCCTGGACGACAAGAAGCGAATTCGCACCGGTAGCCGCTTTGATTTTGATCGGCTACTTTCCGACAATTCCTGGCCAGACAGGCGATTTCAAGATCGTAACAGCAGTGCGGCGCTCGGAAGGCAAGGCATCGGCGCACAATCAACTGATGAATATTACCATCAGAGACATGAGCCAGCACCCATGCAGAAACGTGCAAAGATCGCCAAACCCACGCGAAAACCCAGGCAACCCGGCGGCTGGCGATCGACTGTCGTCATCGTCGCACTGATCGGCTTGGCGAGTTTTGGCATCATATTTGATTTGGCGAGCGATGGGAAAATACGGCACTTCATCCAGTCAAACCTGATGCCCCCCCCAAGCGCTGAAGCGGGCAAAGAACTCTCTGCGCCTGAAACTCCAAATAGGACCGATTTGACATTTTCTCCCGAAGTACCATCGGAAGTTGAAGCAGTTGGGCAGCCGGAAGCTCAACTTCCAAATCCGCCGCAAGAACCGCCACAGGTGGCCGTCGATGCCGCCAAACTTCCAGAACCGGTGCCAAGCCCTTTGCCGGAAACTGCGCCGGTAAAAGAGAAGCCGGCCGGTACGGCGGAACAGGATGCGCCGTCCACGTCTGTCGTGGCTCCACAGCAACAAGGCGATGTTATTCGCGATTGCGCCGATTGCCCTGAGCTTGTTGTCGTTTCGGCCGGGAGCTTCACGAAAGTGGATGAAGCTGGTTCGACAGCTACCAACATCGATCACGACTTCGCCATCGGGCGCAATGACATCACGTTTGATGATTGGGACAGGTGCGTAGATGACGGCGCGTGCAAGGCTATTGCGGATGATTCAGGTTGGGGCCGAGGCAGCAGACCGTTGATCTTCGTGTCTTTTGATGATGTGACCGCGCAGTATTTGCCATGGCTTTCCAGGCTCAGCGGCAAAGAGTACCGCCTGCCCACCAAGGATGAATGGCAATATGCAGCGCTTGGTGGAGCAGGTGCTGAGGAGACAAAAAGCCAAATTGGCGATGCTTCGCAAGACTGCTTTAACGCCATCGGACCAGCTGCCGGAAACTGTCCGGACACCTACAATGGCACAGCACCCGTTGGTTCATTCACGCCGAACGCGCTTGGCCTCTATGACATGAAAGGCAATGTGTGGGAGTGGTCGGCGGACTGCTGGCGGCCGTTCTCCTACGCGCCAAACGCAAGCTCCAGTAGTTGTGACGAACGCGTTGTTCTTGGCGGCGCATGGTCCACTGGTCGCGGTCAAGTGAACGGACAAGTTGCTGGATGGGAAAAATCCAGCCGGAAAACCAATTCCATCGGATTCCGCGTTGTTCGATCACTGCATTGATATTTTATACCCAAAACTTGGAGAACGTGAAATGAATCATAATATTTCCCTAACCGTGAGGCTTGCTCTTTCTTTGGGCATCATGTTCAGTGCAACTGGCGCCGTTTTCGGGCAAGGCATGGTTTCCGCGCCTGATGCAGAGCAACTGACTGTGCAATACGCCGGCATTGCAAAAGCGTCCGAGCAGGAAATCGTAACCATGCAGCGCCTCTTGCGCCGCCTGGGATACTTAAAAACTGAAAACCTGTCGCACAAGGTGGATGAGGAGACCGCTGCGGCCCTGGATGCACATTTTGCAGCCGTGGGAGGCGCGATCCAAACCGTGAATGCCACAGAGGTCATCCGCTCGCTGTTCACTGAAGCGTGGACAAAGGAAGGCTGGGGTACGGGCAGCGTCGACGGCCAAGACCTCGTTGTGGACAAGGACAAGGTGCGTGGCGCGCAGCAGATTTTGAAAAGACTCAGCTTTGAGCCGGGTCCTATGGACGGAGTTTTCGGCCCTGCAACTTTAGCAGCAATCGAATCTTTCCAGGAAAACGCGGGAATGAAGGTTCGCGGGTTGCTCACGCAAGACACATACCACAACATCACGCGTGCGCTCAAGTTTGCCGACAAGCCCCCCAAGAAGATCATCCATATGCTGAATTGGACGACCTATATCAATCCGGACACTCTCGACAAATTTGAAACGGAGACCGGCATCCGGGTGGCTTATGACACTTATACAAGCTCAGCCGAGTCGAAGGACGTGTTGCTTGCCGGAAGCGACAAATATGATGTTGTCATACAAACCGGATCACAAATGCGACTGGTGCTCGAAGGCAAGGACCCGGTCCTCGTGCTGGACCGCACCAAAATTCCAAACTCCGCTGATGTCGATCCAAAGGTGCGCACTGCTTCCGACGTTCTGGATCCAGGCAATTTGCACAGTGAGCCCTATATGTGGGGAACGATGGGGCTTGCAGTCAATGTCGATAAGGTCAGGGCCCTTCGGCCAGACCTCAAACTTGACAGCACATCCCTGGTGATGGACCCGGAGATTGCCGCCTCGCTGGCGCAATGCGGCATATCCATGGACGATGAGCCGCTTGACGTCATGCCCACCCTCATTGCCTATCTCGGCGGTGACATCAAGAATATTGGCATCGCCGATATTGAGGCGCTTGATGCAGCCCTTGGAAAAATTTCGCAATACGTGAAACGCGTGCCAGACGAAGGCTGGAGTGAAAGCATGGTCTCAGGCAAGTACTGCGTCAGCATCGGCTTCCCGGGTGCCACATTTCGCGCAGCGGAAGAAGCAAAGAAGAAGGGCACCGGGCAAATTATCTATAACGTTCCCCGGGAGGGAACCTCGATGTGGCTGGATTACTTCGTTATCCCAACCAATGCCCAAAACAAGGATGCTGCTTATCAGCTCATCGACTTCATGCTCAGGCCAGACATTGCCGCCGCCAACACGAACTTCCTGCGTTATGCCAACCCTGTCTTGACATCGACCCCATACATCGAACCTGCGTTGCTGAAAAACAAAGGCCTCTATCCGCCGCCAGCCACTCTCAAGAAAGTTTCTGCTACAGCGCCAATTTCACCAGATGCGGAAAAGCTGCTGCGGGCAGCGTGGGAGAAACTGCCAAAACAGTGAGAATTGGCCCTCGCCCTGTATCCAGACATCGACGAACCCTTGCAAGCCTTTATGGCCAAGTGCAAGGAAGTGTTGCCCTTGGCAAGACGCCGCACCTCCTTGTACTCATCACTCACTGTCACAGCCCTGGTGCCGGCCTTCATCTTCGTAACGCTGGTGCAGGAACACTTGGTCAGCGGACTGACGATGAGGCTTTGCAAATAATTATGGCTCACCCCACTACCGTTGCAGGACTGGAGCAAGCCATTTTCAATGTAAATGGTTCAGCGCGTCTGAAGTCGGTCAGACAGGCCAATCAAGCCTTCCTTCAGAATCCGGAGGCTGCGGAATTTTTCATCATCTACCTCAGTTTTCAATTGCATTACGCTCGCGGCAAGGTCTGCCCGCTCTTTCAGAGAATTGGTCTGCTTGTAGAGGCGAAGCAGACATGGTTTGACGGTTGTACTTCGACCGCTTCTGGCCCATCGCTTCATATTGAGTTGCTCGGCAATTGGA
>JBAVOA010000524.1:0-1828 GCA_049691635.1 Aestuariivirga sp.
GGCTTCCACTGCACCTTTCGCATTTCCAGCATCGAGATGCTGAACAACTGCCTTGTGTTCATCGATGACTTTTTCCATGTGGCCCTTGACGGGATTGGCCAAGTGACGGACACGGTCAAGATGGGTCTTGACGCTTAAAATGGTATCCCAAATTCCTTCGAGTTTTGCAGCATCGGCAAAGCTTCTATGGAATAGTTCGTCAGCCGTGTGAAAGCTCCACAGATCGCCTGTTTTTGAGAACTGTTGCTGAAGTTTGATGGCTTTCTTGGCTTCTGATGATGATTTGTCCGTCCAGTGTTTGGCGGCCTCTGACAGCACTGCGAGTTCGAGAGCGACACGTGCAAAATGACCTTCCTGTACCTTTTGGAGAATGATGGGCGAGACAAAACTGCCACGTTGCGGGAAAATATCGATCAGTTTGTCTTCGGCCAGACGTGTGAGCGCGATGCGGACTGGAGAGCGTGACACGTTGAACATGCCACAGACGCGGTTTTCACTGATGGCTTCGTTGGGACGGAAGTTTCCTGAAATGATGGCCTCTCTCAAACCCTGATAGATCTGATCCGCTGCGGGCAGCTTTCGGTCCACGTGACGCGAGAAATCAATCTCGACAACAGCCAGTTGCTCGGCAGGCTCTTTTGCCATGTTCCTTTTCAGATTCATTTTTCCGCTTGCTCTTTTCATCCTGTATACTAGTATGTTAATGTTCCACTGCACAGTCAATCAAATAGTGCGAACGTCAAATGGGAGAAATTCGTCATGAAAACAATGAAAACTATTGCGGCGGCCGCACTGCTTGGCACGCTTGCGTGTGGCTCGGCATTGGCTGACACAGATACCAAGGTGGCGCTGGTTCCGGGTGGTCCACATCCATACTTCGCCGCTTGGGAGCAGGCCGGAAAAGACGCAATGAAAGATTTCAACCTTGGTGCTGGCGATTATCGCGTTCCGGCCAAGTGGGAACTTGCTCTGCAAAGCACAATGCTCGAAAGCCTGATCACCGAAGGTTACAATTCCTTCCTCATTTTCCCAGGCGATGCCGTGGGCACCAACAGCGTTGCAGCTGAAATCAAGGAAGCTGGTGGTATGTCGATTGCGACAGCTGGCTGCCTCAAAGATCCGACGCCTGCCATGTTCTGCATGGGCACCGATACCGGCAACTCTGCCTACCTCGGCACCAAAGAACTGATCCGCGTCATGGGTGGCAAAGGCAAGATCGCCCATTTCACCGGCTTCCTGGTCGATCCGAACACCCAGCTCCGCATTGATGCCGTTCAAAAGGCAGCAGATGAAACCAATGGTGCTGTTACGGTTGTACAGGTCATCGCAGACATCGACGCGCCAGAGCCAGCCAATGAAAAAATCAATGCCTATCTTGCCGCCAATGCGGCCGGCGTTGATGGCATTGTCACGACCGCTTGGGTTCCAGCCGTTGTGGCAGCACAAGCCCTGACAAAGATTGGTGACAAGCGCATCAAGATGGTCGGCATTGACCATGATGAAGTGGTGCTCAAGGCCGTGAAAGACGGTTTCGTTGACGGAACCATGCTGCAGAATCCCTATGGCCAAGGCTATATTGGGTCTTACGTTTTGGACAAACTGCGTCACGGTTGCACCCTGAAGGAAGATGCCCCCTGGAAATCAAACGCTTTGACGGCAAAGTTCGTCGACTCCGGCACCGTATTTGTTGATGCCAAGCAGATCGACACCTATGTCGATGCCATGCGCGCAATCACCAAGGACGTTCTCGCCAACTTCGAAGGCAACTACCTGAACTGCAAGTAAGACTCTCTTCCTCCCTATTGTAGAGGCGGCGGCTGTCATGCGT
>JBAVOA010000525.1:0-1649 GCA_049691635.1 Aestuariivirga sp.
ACCGTATCACCCTCTTTAATGTCGCGGTCGTTGCCGAAAATAACCACGCCGACATTGTCGGTTTCGAGGTTGAGCGCCATACCGCGGATGCCGCCGGGGAACTCCACCATTTCGCCGGCCTGCACATTGTCGAGGCCGTAGACTCGGGCAATGCCGTCGCCGACGGAGAGCACCTGGCCGATTTCGGAAACCTCGGCCTCATTGCCGAAATCCTTGATCTGCTTCTTGAGAATTGTCGAAATTTCAGCGGCGCGAATATCCATCAGCCGGTCCCCTTCATGGCAATCTTGAGATTTTGAAGCTTTGTCTTGAGTGAATTGTCCATCATCTTGGAGCCCACCTTGACGATGAGGCCTCCCAGGATGGAGGAATCTACTTTGGTGGAGAGCAGCACATCCTGCCCCATGGCAGATTTGAGCGCCACCTTGATGTCTTTGATATGCTTATCGGAAAGCTTTTCAGCCGAGGTCACTTCAGCGGCAACCTCGCCTTTGGCCAAGGCAACCAGCGCCATGAAGGCGGTGATCGCATCGGAAAGTGCTGGCAACCTGCGGTTCTTGGCCACCAGCTTGATGAAGTTGAGCGCCAGGCCACTGATCCCGGCTTTGGCGCAAAGCGCTTCGAGCGCTGCCAGTTGGTCTTCCCCGGAAAATACCGGTGAGCGCACCAGGCGCTGTAAATCCACCGAAGCCGCAAGCATCGTCTGGAACGATGTGAGATCGCCGGCGACCTGATCAACGGACTTGGCTTCCGAAGCCAATTCAAAAAGCGCTGCCCCGTAGCGGCCCGGCACGCCGGAAATTGTCTGATCTTTTGCGGCCACGATTTCTCTTTCGAAACAGTGTTGTGTCGTGGCTACGGAACGCAACCCAAACACGTGAATTTTGGACGACCCCTGCACACAAGAACAGGGATGCGGACCAGAGCCCCGCCCCGCCGCGGCGTCTCGGTAACACAGGCGTTAAAGACTCGCAACCGACTAAATCGCGCGGATTGCCGCAATTTCAAAATTAGTGGAAAAGAAAAGACCCGCCACCTCGCGGATGCGAGGGACGGGCCCTGTCAAATCTGGACTTGGATTGCGTTAGCCCAGCGTTTTTTCGTAGGCGGCCTCAAGCTGGTAGCGCTTGATGCCCATATCGGCGAGGTCCCGGTCGGAAATCATTTCCATGTCCCGGGCGGCCTCACGAGAGGCCTGCCGGCGGTTTCTGCGGCTCAGGAAATTGAGGAATGGCATGAATGCCTCCATCTAAATGTTTATCGTGTCGCTTCCCGCGCCAAACGATGAATGTCCGGGCGCGAGATGCCCAAATCCGCAAGCTCGCGGTTCGAAAGAGCTTCGAGCTCGGACTTGGTACGGCTGAAACGCTGCCAGCGTGTGTAACGGGTCTTTACAAAATCAAACATGGTCATCCCCTTGGATTGACTAAACGACGGTTGCTTTAACACAAAGGAATTTAGGTGCGCTGCAGCAAAAAGAGTATTGCAATTTTTGCATGACTGCAATTACATGAAATAAATCAAATGTTTATAATTCATTCATAATGCAAATGTTTGCTGCTGCAATGCCACAAAAATGCCCATCCTTGCCACTTTTCGCGGCATTTCACGGCTCTTTGGTAATTGTATAGACAGCCCCTGCATAATCA
>JBAVOA010000526.1:0-8281 GCA_049691635.1 Aestuariivirga sp.
CACCAGTATTGACGAGGTTCTGAAGGCCGACAGCGGCACCTTGTTCCTGGACCATCAGGCCAAATCCGCCATTCCCATCCTGGAAAGCCAGGATGGTCTCTGCCGCCTGGCCATCATCGGTCCCCTGAACTTGATTGAACTCACCCAGTGGTATGATTTCCAGGCAAAGCCCAATGGCGTCCTCGAATCCGACCCCCATCCACCGGGAACCGTCGAGCACCTCTACATGCTGAAAGGCGAGGTGGAGATCACCGTGGGTGAAGAGGTAAAACTCGCCAAGGCAGGCGAAGCCATCCGCTACCGCGCCGACGTGCCCCACAAGATCAAGAACACCGGCGAAGGCGAAGCCCACGCCAACATGATCCTGATGCTGCGGCAGTTGGGAAATCCAGCCTAGCCCTTCTTGCATTCGACACAGGTCCAAGCCATAAGCGCCCCGAACTTGATTTCGGAGAGTCTCATGACCGCCATTCTCGACATTACCGCCCGCGAAATTCTGGATAGCCGTGGCAACCCGACGGTTGAGGTGGATGTGATCCTCGAGGATGGCTCCTTTGGCCGCGCCGCAGTTCCTTCGGGTGCCTCCACCGGTGCTCATGAAGCTGTGGAACTCCGCGACGGCGACAAGAAGCGCTATGGCGGTAAGGGTGTCACCAAGGCCGTGGCCGCCGTGAATGGTGAGATCTTTGACACACTCATTGACATGGACGGCGAGGACCAGATCGCGGTTGACCGGGCCATGATTGCCCTCGATGGCACACCAAACAAGGCGCGCCTCGGGGCCAATGCCATTCTCGGAGTTTCTCTCGCGGTCGCCAAGGCGGCGGCGGAATCCTGTGGCCAGCCGCTTTACCGCTATGTCGGTGGCACGTCGGCGCGCACCCTGCCGGTGCCTATGATGAACATTATAAATGGCGGCGTCCACGCCGACAACCCCATCGATTTCCAGGAATTCATGATCCTCCCCGTGGGCGCGCCCACCTTCAGGGAAGCGTTGCGCATGGGCGCGGAAGTATTCCACACCCTGAAAGCTTCACTCAAAAAGGCAGGCCACAACACCAATGTGGGCGACGAAGGCGGCTTTGCGCCAAACCTTCCCTCAGCGGAAGCGGCCCTCGAGTTCGCCTTCAAGGCCATCGAGCAGGCAGGCTACAAGCCGGGCAAGGAAATCTATCTGGGCCTCGACTGCGCCGCGACCGAGTTTTTCAAGAATGGTGTTTATGACTACGAGGGCGAAGGCAAGAAACGCTCCATCGCCGAGCAGGCCAAGTATCTCGTCAAGCTCGCCAAGGATTTTCCGATCATCTCCATTGAAGATGGCATGTCGGAAGATGATTGGGATGGCTGGAAGCAGATCACCGATTTGATCGGCAAGACCCACCAGCTCGTCGGCGACGATTTGTTTGTCACCAACACCACGCGCCTGAAGCGCGGCATCACCGAGCACATCGCCAATTCCATTCTGGTGAAAGTGAACCAGATCGGTTCGCTGACCGAAACCCTGGAAGCCGTCGAAATGGCTCACAAGGCCGGCTACACCGCCGTCATGTCCCATCGCTCGGGTGAAACCGAGGATGCAACCATCGCTGACCTTGCTGTTGCCACAAACTGCGGCCAGATCAAGACCGGTTCGCTGGCCCGCTCAGACCGGCTGGCGAAGTACAACCAGTTGCTGCGTATTGAAGAAGAACTAGGGACACAGGCGCAATATGCCGGGGCATCAATCCTCAAATCCTAAGCCGACGCGATTTACCAATGCCCACATGGTGGCCACCAGTTTTGCCGCCGTGGCGGGTGTGGCCATCGCCGCCTACCAGACGCTCATGCCGGGTTCAGCGCCAAGCCCGGCGCCGGTGCAAGTAACCCTTGCTGTCGAATCACCTGCTGAAAAAGTGGACGTCCCCGTGGCCAAGGGCGATGCGGTGCAATCAGGGCCGTTCGATATAGGGCTGGGCGCGCAATTTTCGGCGGCGCTCAAGGATGGCGCCGAGCAGCGCTACAGCCTTTCCGAATTGTTTGACGGCAAACCTGAAACCTCGCTCAGCATCGTAGCTCCCGACCGCGAGTTGAATGTGCTTGTGAGTTTTGCGGAAGACACCGCCCAACCCGTCAACACGATTGAATATGTTCCGCCATCCGGCAGTTCTGTCACCGCAGCAACGCAGCTGGATGTGATGGTACTGCCCCAAGGCAAGATGGATACGACAGGAAGACCCATTCAAAGCTTCACCTTGCAAACGACCCCGGGCAAACAGTCCTTCGCCATTCCTGGTCACGCCATGGGCAAGAGCGTGTGGCTGCGCATTGCAGGACCCTCAGATGCCACAAGCATAGCCATCGGTGATTTCAGGATTTTGAAATAAGAAACTCAGTGAATGGCTTCGGCCACGTCCTGAAGCGTTGTTCGCGCCAGCGAACTTGACAGCGCGCTTTCAGCGGCCCGCAAGGGAGCACCGAGAATTTTACCCATCTGGCAGGCAACCGGGCATTTGGAATTGGGATCCGTCTTGTGCATGCGGAAAACCGTTTCGTCTTCCACTGCCTGATAGATATCGGCCAGCGTAATGCCGTCCGCCTTCCGCTCCAGTTCAAAACCGCCGGACCGGCCCGCCGTGGCGCGCACCAGCTTGGCCTTTTCCAACTCGGCCATCAGCCTGCGGATCACCACCGGATTGGTATCGACGCTCGTGGCAATAGCCGACGAGCACACCGGGCCTTTGTTGGCATGGCGCGCCAGCACGCTCAGGGCATGGATTGCGACTATGAATCGGCTGCTCGATAACATCTGAATTCACCTTATGCACCTACATCGTATCCTTTGGGTCAAAAAGCAAGCCCATCAAGACGCGGTATCTTTACCAATCCTTAAGCGACTCGCCCGAAATCTCCTCCCCATGCGCATTTCCAAATTCGACAGCGTGGTAACTTGCGGTTGCCTGGGCCTGCTTAGCTTTTTCGCCTGGCACGCCATGGAAGGCCCCCGCGGCTTTAAATTCCGCGAAAAGCTCGCAGCCCATTCCGAGGAGTTAACTGGTGAACTGGCCGCAATCGGGAAACAACGGGCCGATACAGAGCACCGGGTAGCGCTCCTCAGGCCGGAATCCGTCGATCCCGACATGCTCGACGAAATGGCCCGCTCAACCCTGGACGTGGCAGGCCCTAACGAGCTTATCATCCTCGATTCACCATAATTTCCCAATGAATTCCGTAGCGTAAACTGAAATTCGGTTAACGGTAATATTAGCAAGCCATCTCAACCGCTTAATGCTATGAATCATGTCAAAAAGCATGGCGGGAGGAGTTCATGGCGGTGAAATCGGCCTATATCGCACGCAAAGGTTCAAAGCCTGAAAAGGCCGACAAGTCAGCCCTCAAGAACAGCGGCTTTTCCTCCGAGGAAGAACTCCGGTCCTACAAGGATATGCTGTTGATCCGCCGCTTTGAGGAAAAAGCCGGCCAGCTTTATGGCATGGGCTCCATCGGCGGCTTCTGCCACCTCTATATCGGCCAGGAAGCCGTGGTCATCGGCATGCAGATGGCCGTCAAAGACGGCGACCAGCTCATCACCTCCTACCGCGACCATGGCCACATGCTGGCCGCCGGCATGGACCCCAAGGGCGTCATGGCCGAACTCACCGGCCGCCGGGACGGCTATTCCCACGGCAAGGGTGGCTCAATGCACATGTTTAGCCGGGAAAAACAGTTCTTCGGCGGCCACGGCATTGTCGGCGCCCAGGTGCCGCTGGGGGCAGGGCTCGCCTTCGCCAATAAATACCGCGGCAATGACCACGTGGCGCTTACCTATTATGGCGACGGCGCTGCCAATCAGGGCCAGGTCTATGAGACCTTCAACATCGCCTCCGTCTGGAAACTTCCCGTCATCTTCGTGATCGAGAACAACCGCTACGCCATGGGCACCGCCGCACCGCGCTCTACCGCGAAGTCAGATCACCTCGGTGCCCGGGGCGAAGCTTTCGGCATTCCCTCCGAACAGGTGGATGGCATGGATGTCCGCGCCGTGAAAGAGGCGGGCGACCGCGCCGTTGAGCATTGCCGCTCGGGCGAGGGACCCTACATCCTCGAAATGATGACCTACCGCTACCGCGGCCATTCCATGTCAGACCCCGCGAAATACCGCGCCAAGGAAGAGGTGCAGAAGATGCGCGAGGAGCATGACCCCATCGAACAGGTGAAAGCCCGCATCCTGAAGGCAGGCCTTGCAAGCGAGGACGACCTGAAAAAGATCGACGCGGATATCCGTGTCGTGGTCACCGAAGCTGCTGACTTCGCCACCAGCAATCCCGAGCCCGATGTCTCGGAACTCTACACCGACATTTATAAAAGCGCGTAAGGGGCGGAGCTAACCATGCCTAACATTCTGATGCCCGCACTCTCACCCACCATGGAAGAAGGCAAGCTTGCCAAGTGGCTGAAAAAAGTCGGCGACACCATCAAGTCCGGCGACGTGCTGGCCGAGATCGAAACCGACAAGGCCACCATGGAGGTGGAAGCCGTTGATGAAGGCCCGCTCACTGCCATCCTCGTTCCGGAAGGAACCGAGAATGTGAAGGTGAATACGCCCATCGCGGTGATCGGCCAGGCCGATGCGGCGCCTGCGCCAAAGACCGCTGCCAATGCACCCGCGTCCGCGCCTGTCGCGGCACCCGCCATTGTGGCAGCACCACTGGCTGCCGATCCGGAAGTTCCCGAAGGCACCGAAATGATCACCATGACTGTGCGCGAAGCCATTCGCGCCGCCATGTCCGAGGAAATGCGCCGCGACAAGGATGTGTTCCTGCTCGGCGAAGAGGTGGGCGAATACCAGGGTGCCTACAAGATCAGCCAGGGCATGCTGGAAGAATTCGGCCCCCAGCGTGTGATCGACACGCCCATCACCGAACACGGCTTCACCGGTATTGCCACGGGTGCTGCTTTCGCCGGTCTCAAACCCATCGTGGAATTCATGACCTTCAATTTCGCCATGCAGGCCATCGACCACATCATCAATTCTGCCGCCAAGACCCTTTACATGTCTGGTGGTCAGATGGGTTGTCCCATCGTCTTCCGCGGTCCCAATGGTGCCGCCGCCCGCGTGGGCGCGCAGCACTCCCAGGATTACGCCGCCTGGTACTCGCAAATCCCCGGCCTCAAGGTCGTAATGCCTTATTCGGCCGCCGATGCCAAAGGCCTGATGAAATCCGCCATCCGCGATCCAAACCCGGTGATCTTCCTTGAAAACGAAATCCTCTATGGCAAGAGCTTCGAAGTGCCGAAGCTGGATGATTGGATTGTTCCAATTGGAAAAGCTCGTGTGGCGCGCGTAGGCAAGCATGTCACCATAGTCTCCTTCGGCATCGGCATGACCTATTCGCTTGCCGCCGCCGACAAGCTCGCCGCCGAAGGAATCGAGGCCGAAGTCATTGATCTCCGCACCATCCGGCCGATGGACCTGGCCACCGTCATTGAGAGCGTGAAGAAGACCAACCGCTGCGTAGCCGTGGAAGAAGGCTATCCGCAGTTCTCGGTCACCTCTGAAATCGCAGCCCAGGTCATGACCCAAGCCTTCGACTATCTCGACGCCCCCGTGGCCCGCGTCGCCGGCAAGGACGTGCCCATGCCCTACGCCGCTAACCTTGAAAAACTGGCGCTCCCCAATGCAGATGAAGTGGTGGCCGCTGTGAAGGGAGTCCTCTATGTCTGAACATGATCATCACCACCATCATAATCACCATGGCGAAACCCACCCGCACCAGCTAGAGCCACCCCATGAGGTCTTCCACGATGAGAAGGCGGGCGAACTGGTCCGCGCCTGGATCACCAACGGGCACTTGAGCCTGTCCCTGAACGCCATGGCCTTTGGCAAGGCCGACGTCTGGGGCCATGTGCTCGCCGGCATGGCGGAACAGGTGGCCGCCTCCTGCGCCGAAATGGGCCATGGCACGACTGCCGGAAATCTCGAAGAGATCCGCAAGAACCTGACCGCCGATCTGGCCAAGGCCGCCGCAAAGCATTCGCCACTTTCCGTCAAGTCTTAAGAGAGAGTACGGACCATGCCTGTCAACATCCTGATGCCTGCCCTGTCTCCCACCATGGAAAAGGGCAAGCTTGCCAAATGGCTCAAGAAAGAGGGCGACAAGGTGAAGTCCGGCGATTTGTTGGCTGAGATCGAAACCGATAAGGCCACCATGGAAGTTGAAGCGATCGACGAAGGCACGCTCGGCAAGATTCTGGTGGCCGAGGGCACCGACGATATTTTGGTGAACGCCCCCATCGCAATTATCCTGGGCGAGGGCGAGAAGCTGGGCGATCTACCAAAAACTGCACCCGCACCAAAAGCTGCAGCAGCACCGGTCGCAGTTGTCGCCGCTCCAACAGCTTCTACCACTGCTCCGCAACCAAAGGCCGATGGCTCTCGCATATTTGCCTCTCCTCTCGCCAAACGCGTGGCCAAGCAGAAGGGCATAGACCTCGCAACCCTCAAGGGTTCCGGCCCGCATGGCCGCGTGGTGGTGAAAGATGTCGAAAACGCAAAGCCCGGCGCAGGCCCGGTCGCCAGACCCTTCGCCATGCCGCAAGGCATGTCGGATGAGGCCGTGCTCAAGCTCTTTGAACCGGGCTCCTATGATCTCGTTCCCCATGACGGCATGCGCAAGACCATTGCCCGCCGCCTGACTGAATCAAAGCAGACCGTGCCGCACTTCTATGTGTCGGTCGATTGCGTGCTGGAAAATCTTCTTCCGCTGCGCGAGCGCCTCAACCTGCAAGCCCCCAAGGACAAGGATGGCAAACCCGCTTGGAAGGTTTCGGTCAATGATTTCGTCATCAAGGCCATGGCTATGGCCCTGATGAAAGTGCCCGATGCCAACGTGTCGTGGACCGAAAATGCCATGGTAAAACACCATCACGCTGACGTGGGCGTTGCCGTTTCAATTCCCGGCGGCTTGATCACGCCCGTTGTCCGTATGGCCGAAACCAAGGGGCTCACCCAGATTTCAGAGGAAATGAAGGATTTTGCGGGGCGGGCCCGGACCCGCAGGTTAAAGCCTGAGGAATACACCGGTGGCTCAACATCCGTCTCCAATCTCGGCATGATGAATATCAAGAATTTCGCCGCAATCGTGAACCCACCCCAAGCTACAATCCTGGCCATAGGCACCGGTGAACGCCGTCCGGTAGTACGCGGCAATGACATTGTGATCGAGCACCAGATGTCAGTCACCCTCTCAACCGATCACCGCTGCGTTGACGGCGCGCTAGGCGCCGAACTCCTCAGCGCCTTCAGGATGTATATTGAAGATCCTGGTTTGATGCTGGTTTAAGGGGTTCATTGTGAAATCCATCCTAGCATTTGGTGACAGCTTGACTTGGGGTTTTGTGGCAGGACAGGATACCCGCCATCCCTTTGAAGACCGTTGGCCGAATGCACTTGCAACAGGGCTGAATGGTAAAGCCCGTGTGATCGAAGAAGGCCAAAATGGCCGTACAACCGTTTTCGATGACGAGACCACCTTTGAAACGCGTAATGGCTCTGTGGCCTTGCCACTTCTGCTGGTCAGCCACCAGCCGCTTGATCTCGTCATCATCATGCTGGGCACCAATGACATCAAGTTTGCCGGCCGTTGCCGCGCCTTTGATGCGGCCATGGGCATGGAACGCCTGATCACCATTATCCAGAAATTCAGCTTCATGCCGAACTACAAGAATCCGCAAATCCTCATCATGTCGCCGCCCTGCCTCGTGCCAACCGAGGACGAATGGTTCAACGAATTGTGGGGCCATGCGATTGCCGAGTCAAAACTGTTTGCCAAGCATTACGCGCGCATCGCCAAGGAAATGAATGTTCATTTCTTTGATGCGGGCAGCGTGGCCGAGGCAGACAAGACCGATGGCGGGCATTTGGACGCAAAGAATACAAGAGCCATCGGCGTTGCGCTGGTGCTGGTGGTGAAGAAGATTTTATCTATCTAACTCCTGTCATCCCGGCGAAAGCCGGGACCCAGAGGAGATTGCTGAAAGATGGGTCCCGGCTTTCGCTGGGATGACAAAAGAATGAAAGTGGAGCTATCACATGGCCGACAACAGTTTTGACGTTCTGATCATTGGCTCCGGCCCCGGCGGCTATGTGACCGCCATCCGCGCTGCCCAGCTTGGCTTCAAGGTGGCAATTGTCGAGCGCGAACACCTCGGCGGCATCTGCCTGAACTGGGGTTGCATTCCCACCAAGGCGCTGCTGCGCTCTGCGGAAATCTACCACTACATGAAGCATGCCAAGGACTATGGT
>JBAVOA010000527.1:0-1502 GCA_049691635.1 Aestuariivirga sp.
CCCTCTCCGCCACCCTACGCTAAAGCTTCGGGTGGCGCGCCACCCGGAGATTTGGCGTAGGGTGACCTCCCGAAGCTTCAGCGCAGGGAGGCTGGGTCAACCAATGTGGTATGTCGATTGCCTTCAAAAGATTTCTCTAACGCCTTAAAGCTACAGTGAATTTATACTGCAATCTCAAAGTTTGATACACGAGGACTGTTCATGTCGGATTTTCTCTGGCGAAGTCTGGTGATTGGCATTGGCGGCACGGCCGCCATGGACGTTTGGGCGCTGTTGCTGAACGCCGTCTTCAGGCTGCCCTTGCCGAATTGGGGCCTTGTCGGGCGCTGGTTCGCCCATCTCGCCAAGGGCACGTTTTTCCATAGGGATATTGCCGCGGCACAAGCCATTCCCAACGAAACCGCCATCGGCTGGATTGCCCACTACGCGATCGGGATCATCTATGCTGGAGCCCTGATCGTCTTTGCCGGACCCGCGTGGGTTTCAAATCCGGCATTTCTCCCCGCCTGGATTCTTGGTCTGGTCACGGTGGGCGCCGGCTGGTTCATCCTGCAGCCCGGAATGGGCGCTGGCTGGGCCGCGTCTCTCAGGCCCCATCCCCTGCGCATAAGGGGGCTCAATCTCATCGCCCATACGGTTTTTGCCGCGGGCCTCTACGGAACGGCGCTAGCGATCGCCTGGGTGTAGCAGGCTTAGCCGCTGCTCGATTTCCCACCGCTCTGCCACGGCGCGCACGCGTTCCTCCTGCGGCAGCGTCAGGTCCTTGGCGCGCATGTAGGCCCGTTGCCACGCCTTGTCGCTCATGAAGTGGAACAGCAGCTCGGCCTCGCGCGCCGCTCTGGCCTTTGCTTCTTTCCGGTTTTTCAGCCATGACACCAGCATGCCCCAATCAACAGGTAAATTCGCGATGTGGTCAAGGGGGCAACCGGCAAGGCCGGCATGCAACGTGAAACAGAAGTGAGAAAGAGGAAACAAGATGGTCACCAGCGTTAAGCAATTAATCGAAACCGCCAACGCCGCCGTTCCCCGCATTACCCCAAGCGAGGCGCGCGACATGGTGAGCAAGGGCAACGCGCTCATCCTCGATGTCCGCGATGCGCCGGAAGTTGAAAAGAGCGGCAAGGTTGCCGGCGCCGTCCATGTCTCGCGTGGCATGCTCGAGTTCCGTGCCGATCCGGACTCGCCCTACCACGACAAGAGTTTTGCCAAGGACAAGACGGTGATCGTCTACTGCGCCTCGGGCGGCCGCTCGGCCCTGAGCGGCAAAGTGCTCAAGGACCTCGGCTACCAGCACGTCTACAATCTCGGCGCCTTCAAGGAATGGGCGGAAAGCGGCGGTGAAATTGAGAAACCGATTGACCCAGGGATGTAGGCCAGTGGCCTTCCGCGCGCCGGCCGCCGGGCATTGGGTTTTCGCCAGCGTTCTTGCAGCCGGTTTCGCAATCCAGCTTCCCGTGGCGCAAGCCGGCACCGGCACAACTGTTGATGCGAAGCGCGATTTC
>JBAVOA010000528.1:0-1964 GCA_049691635.1 Aestuariivirga sp.
GGTGCGTAAAGGCACCCGCATCCTGCTCAGCGAACATGGCAAACTCGACATCAAGGCCCTGCTCGGCCTCGGATCAGCGGTCGAGGGCGATGTGGGCAACCGGCTTTCGCACCACGAGATGGAGGGCGAAACACAACATGACCATGATGATTTCATCAGCTTCACCGTTGCCCTTCCCGATGTGAAGGACCGCGAAACCTTATTGAAGCGCATAACCGATGTGGTGGCCAACAGCACCATTTTGCGTTTGAAGGGCTTCGCCAATGTAGTAGGCTCATCCTCGCGGCTTCTGATTCAGGCCGTAGGACCCCGCATGAACAGCTATTTTGACAGGCCTTGGAAAAATGGTGAGGATCGCGCCACGAGATTGGTGGTGATTGGCGTAAAGGGCATGGACCAGCAGGCAATTACTGCGGCCCTGCAAGGTTAGTGCACCTCCTCGCCACGGCCAGCGGAGTGATTGACGGTGCGGCGGAAGCCGTTGACCTCAAGCAGTCGCCTGCAGATATCGTGGTGCTCAGCGCCGCCGACAGCGAAATCGCTACCCTGGCGCGGGCCTATGACACGGGAAGGTTTCCAACCCTGCGGCTGGCCAATTTTCTCCACCTTCAGCACAATCTCTCGGTTGATCTCTATCTCGAAAAAACCCTGAGCCTGGCCCGCCTCATTGTGTTGCGGCTTTTGGGCGGCGCCAGCTATTGGCCCTATGGCCTCGACCAGATCGTGGCGCTGGCCAAGGACCGTGACATCAAGCTTGTCGTGCTGCCCGGTGACGCCCAGCCCGATCCTGAACTCATGGCGCGCTCCAATCTGCCCATGCAGGAGTGCGAACGCCTGCGCAAATATCTTGTGGCGGGCGGCCAGCCCAATGCTGTGAAATTTCTGGGCTATTGCCAACACCTGCTGGAAGCCACCGAGGCGCCACCGCCCGCCGAAATGCTCCCCGCCAATGGCATCTACCGCCGCACCACGGGCACCCACATGGTGGGGCTGCTGTTCTACCGTTCCGTCCTCGATGGCGCACAGACGGCACCTATCGATGCCTTGATCCAGGCCTTGGCAAAACGCAGCATCGGCTGCGTGGGCATCTTTGTGACCAGCCTGAAAGACAAGGACAGCGCCAGCTTCATCCACGAGTCCCTTGCCGAAGAATCCCCAAGCCTGCTGCTGAATGCCACCTCCTTTGCGGCGTCTTCCGGCGGCGCCGGCGATCCACTGGCCGCCTATGACTGCCCGGTTTTGCAAGTTGTGCTCAGTACCGTGTCGGAAGAAAGCTGGCGCTCCAGCACGCAAGGCCTGGGCTCGCGCGATCTCGCCATGAATGTGGTGCTGCCGGAACTTGATGGCCGCATCCATGCCCGCGCCATTTCCTTCAAGAGCGACAGTTCCTACCACGAGGCCACCCAATGCCGCATCGTGACCTACAAGGACGTTCCCGACCGGGTGGACTTTGTGGCCGACCTCGCCGCAAGCTGGATTGCGCTGCGCCACAAGGAAAAGATCAACCGCAAGGTCGCAATTATTCTGGCCAATTACCCGAATAAAGACGGACGCATTGCCAATGGCGTGGGCTACGACACGCCCGCCAGCACCATCGCCATCCTCAAGGCCATGAAGGACGACGGCTATGACGCCGGTGAAATTCCGGCAGGCGGAAATGAACTCATCGAAACGCTTCAACGAACACGCAACGCAAGGCTCTCATCTTATCCGGCCTTGCGCCATGTCGCTTCCCCGGAAGATGATTTGAGCAAGTCCGATCGTGCAGAGCCGTTGAACTGCCTATCGCTGGAAGACTACCGCAAGTATTTTGATGCACTGCCCTATGCCGTCCGTGAACAAATCACCTCGCGCTGGGACATCCCCGAAACCGATCCCTTCTTCCACCACGGCGCCTTTCATCTCGCCGTCCAGACCTATGGCAATGTGGCTATCGGCATCCAGCCGGCGCGCGGCTACAACAT
>JBAVOA010000529.1:0-2207 GCA_049691635.1 Aestuariivirga sp.
GCTCAGGGACGAATGCCTCAATGGCGAAATCTTCTACAGTCTCAAGGAGACCCAAGTCGTCATCGAAAAATGGCGCATCCATTACAATACCAAACGCCCATACTCATCAATCGGCTACAAGCCCCCAGCACCGCTCACAATCGCGCCAAATCCGCCCCCTCTCGACGAGGTGTCAAAGATGCAATAGTCTCTCACTGCGTCTGGTGCAAAATATCGGGCAGGCCAGCGGCGCGAGGTCGCTTGATGATTGGCGCTCAGGCCGTTGGCAGCCGGTAATCCTTGAAACGTTCGCGCAATATGAGCTTCGAGATTTTGCCCGTAGCTGTATGGGGGATATCATCGACAAACGTGACGTCGTCGGGTATCCACCATTTGGCGACCTTGCCGGTTATGTGCGTCAGCACTTCTTCTTTTGAAACCTCGCTTCCCGCTTTCCTGACAACAACCAGCAGGGGCCGCTCATCCCATTTTGGATGAGGCAGGCCGATGGCTGCGGCTTCGGCCACGCCGGCGCAACCCATGGCAGCATTTTCGAGGTCGATGGAGGATATCCATTCGCCGCCCGATTTGATCACATCCTTTGAACGGTCGGTGATCTGCATGAAGCCCCATTCGTCAATGGTCGAAACATCGCCCGTATCAAACCAGCCGTCCGCATTGAAGGCGGACACGCCCTCGCCCTTGAAATAGGCAGAAGATATTGCGGGGCCTTTGACTTTCAAACGCCCGAAAGCCCTGCCATCATGGAGAAGTTCCTTGTTCTCGTCATCAGTAATTTTCATGTCGATGCCGAAACCGGGTCGGCCCTGCTTCAGGCGCTGTTTCCATTTCTCCGCCGGCGGCAGGTCAAGCATCGTGCCTTTCAACGTGCCAAGCGTACCCATTGGGCTCATCTCGGTCATGCCCCAAGCGTGGATCACATTGGTATCATACTTCTCGACAAAGGCGCGCATCATGGCCTCCGGGCAGGAGGCGCCGCCAATCAGCACGCGGTCGAGATGGGGCAATTTCAGTGCCGGATTCTGTTCAAGATATTGCAGGAGCATGAGCCACACCGTGGGTACCGCCGCGGTCATCGTAACCCGCTCCGTGTCGAGAAGTTCGTAGACTGACGCGCCGTCGAGCTTGGCGCCGGGCATCACCAGCTTGGCTCCGGCCATCGGGCAGGAGAAGGCAAGCGACCAGGCATTGGCGTGGAACATCGGCACCACGGGCATAACCGTGTCACGGGCGTGAATGCTGAAGGCGTCGGCCCCTGCAACTGTCATGGCATGGAGCACGTTTGAACGGTGGGAATAGACCACGCCCTTGGGATTTCCGGTCGTGCCGCTGGTGTAGCACAGGCCGCAGGCGGTGTTCTCATCAAGCATTGGCCATTCAAAGCCTTCATCGCCCAGGTCGAGAAACTCTTCGTAGCAAATCACATTCCTGAGTTTCGTTTCGACGGGCATATGGGCGCGATCCGTAGTGATGATGAAGCCCTTCACCATCGGCAGCTTGTCTTGAAGCTTTTCGAAAACGGCCACGAAGCTGAGATCGGTGAAAATCCACTGGTCTTCGGCGTGGTTGACGATGTAGATCAGCTGCTCCGCAAAGAGGCGTGGGTTCAACGTGTGAACTACGGCGCCGAGGCCCATGAGGCCATACCAGATTTCCATGTGGCGATAGCCGTTCCACGCCATGGTCGCGATGATTGAACCCTTCCTGGCCTTGAGGTGTTTTTTGGCGGCGCTCGCAAGCGCGCGCGAGCGCCGGTCAAGATCGCGGTAGGTCTGGCGGTGGATGGGGCCTTCGATTGACCGCGATACGATTTCCTGCTCGCCATGCCAGCGTGCGGCATGATCAAGCACCCGATGTACCAGCAAAGGCCAGTCCTGCATGAGGCCCTTCATGTTTTCCTCCCCTTTAGGCCGCGAACGCTTGTTCTTTGTATTACGGCGTGGCTGGCCGGTTAGTTGCAGGATCATGTCTTGAGGGCAAACTGCTGGCAAGCAACTTCTGCAACTGAATTGGTGATGAGTTCCAACCGGTTGCTCACGCATTCTTGCTTTGGCAAGCATGGCAAACCTGTGCCAGTGTTTACGTGACAACGCGGCATCAGTATGATTAGCCTGTTGATGGAGACTCACCAGCGTAGAGGAACGACGAAGCCTATTACTTCCATACAATCAGGCGGCGTTTTGCCTTACAGGAGAAGGCCTTATGAG
>JBAVOA010000530.1:0-2219 GCA_049691635.1 Aestuariivirga sp.
GGCCTCGCCTGGGACGCGATGAAGCCCGACACGTCCTGAAGCGTGGTCCTTCGCTTCTATCCCGGAAACGGCAGTACCGTTTTCACCAAGGGCGGAACTATGCCCATGGGATGACAATACCCACAGCATTAACAAAAATGGCCCGGCTGGAAGGCCGGGCCACGGATTTCAGCTGCGCGAATAAATTACATGCCCAGCAGTTTCAGAGCCTCGTTGAGTTTTGCAACTGACTCATCGTGCTTGCCAGCCTCATGCAGTGCCTTGCCTTCGGCGATATCGGCCGTCACGGTGGCCTTGGTGGTATCGTCAAGGGACGCCGTCTTCATGGCTTCTTCGGCCTTCAATATAAGTGTCGGGCATTGATTGGCGAAGGCAGGCCCGGCAAGGGCAAGCAAAATGGTTCCGGCTGCTAACAGATATTTCATCGGTTTTTCCTCACTGTTTTACCAAGAGTTGGGCGACGTAGAATTGTTGATGGAGCGTGTGGTATCAGATTGGGGGCTCCAAACATTCAACGCGTTACCGTAAAAATTCAAGCAGGCGGAAATGTGGCAACCTGTGTCGGGCATGGTGCCGTGAAAACCCCCTTCATTTTTTACCATCGCAACCCCGCCTTCCCTGGCGTATCATCCCAACCGAATCCACATCTCAAACCAGCGAGCCCTCGCCATGACAAATGCCGCCACCCCGCCCACCCGCTTTGCCGAAGATGATGACGAGGCGCCGAACACCGCAAGACCATCGCGCATCGTCGACAAGCATTACTTCGACTCGCGCATTGTGATGATCACCGGCGAGATCAACCACACGCTGGCCGAGCGCGTGTGCATCAATCTTTATGCCCTGGCGCAGGCCAGCAATGATCCCATCACCGTGATCATTTCCTCGCCCGGCGGCCATGTGGAATCGGGTGACATGATTCATGACACTATCAAGTTCATCAAGCCGCGCGTCCGTGTGCTGGGCTCCGGCTGGGTGGCCAGTGCGGGCGCCCTCATCTATATCGCCGCCGACAGGAAAGACCGTTACATCCTGCCCAACACCCGCTTTCTCTTGCACGCGCCGAGCGGCGGCGTCGGCGGCAAGGTCACCGACATCGGCATCCAGGCCAAGGAAATGCTGCTGATGAAGGACCGCCTCAACAAGCTCTTCGCCGAGGCCACGGGCCAGCCCATCAATAAAATCGAAAAGGATACCGACCGCGATTTCTGGCTCTCCGGCGCCGAAGCCATCGAATACGGCCTCGCCACCCACATGATCACCTCCATGGCCGAGCTGAAATAGCCCATGGCGCGCAAAGTGATCAGAACCGCCTGCGGGGAAAAAGTCCGGTGAACCGGCCCCGGCTCCTCCTCGGTGCTGGCCTGGTTCTCGCGGGCCTCTACGGCCTCTATCACTGGCGCATGGCTGACCTCAGCCGGGAAAGCGGCTACGGCCTTTTCATGCTGGCCGTTGCCGCCCTTCTCGGCGGCGCAAATTTTGCCGCCACCGCATGCGGCGTAAATCTCTTCGGCCGCGACAGCGGAAACGGGGGTGCCTCCACCGACTGGGATGACGCTGGTGGCGATGGCGATGGCGACTAGGATCGCCAGCACCGCGACGCCCCCGGGGCAAAGTCCCTCCCTGCTTGACTTGGCCCTGGTCCTCGCCGTCGACTGCTCCAGCAGCGTCGATGCCGGCGATTACAAGCTGCAGATGCAGGGCATCGCCGCGGCGCTGCGCAACCCCACGCTCTACGAGGCCATCGCCTCCGGCACCTATGGCCGCATCGCCCTTGCCCTTGTCCACTGGTCAACCAGCAACAGCCAGTCCCTGGCGATTGGCTGGAGCAGCATCGCAAGCCGCGCCGACCTCGAGTCCACCGCCCGCCAGGCCGAAAACGCCGAACGGAAATGGCAGGCCGGCGGAACCGGCCTGGCCGCCGCCTTAGCCTTCAGCACCGCCCTGCTGCAAAGCCTGCCGGCCGCCGCCGCCCGCCGCGTTATCGATGTCTCCGGCGACGGCGAGGAAAATGATGGCGGCGATGTAGGTGCGGCGCGCCAAGCGGCGCTGGCCCAGGGCATCACCATCAACGGCCTGCCCATCGTCTCGGGCTCGCCCAGCCTCGAAGCCTACTACCGCCAGGTCGTCATCGGCGGCCCCGGCGCATTTATCGTGCCCGCCGGCAATCTTGCCGCCTTCGCCGAAGCCATGGCGCAAAAACTCCTGCGTGAAGTCAG
>JBAVOA010000531.1:0-20337 GCA_049691635.1 Aestuariivirga sp.
CATTGTCATTGTGACCGTCCCAATTGCGGCCCTGATCGGACTGCTGCTCGGTGTCTGGGCCACACGCAATCCGCGGATCGACCGCTTATTGAGCATCATCTTCGATGTGCTCCAGGCAACGCCCCACATGGCCTATCTCGGACCTGTTGTTGTCCTCTTCGGCTTTGGACAGGTTCCGGCCATGCTGGCCACGCTGGGCTTTGCGGTGCCGCCCATGGCCCGCTGCACCATTCTTGGCATCAGGACGGTTCCCGCCGACATTCTGGAAGCCGGTATCATGTCCGGCTGCACGCGCCGCCAGCTTCTCTGGAAGGTGGAGCTGCCGGCAGCCCAGCAGGTATTGCTTCTCGGGCTCAATCAGGTGGTGATGCAGACACTCGCCATGGCGGTGATTGCCTCGCTGGTAGGCGCTTCCGGGCTTGGACAGAAGCTTCTGTTCTCGTTACAGCAATTGCAAGTCGGCAAAGCGGTCGAACAGGGAATAGCCATCACTCTCATTGCCATGGTTCTTGACCGCATGACTCAAGCCTATATACGCCGGGTGCCGCTGCACATAGTGCCTGGTACAACCTGGTTTGTTCGCCACAGGCATCTTGTGACGGCGGTGCTCTTTACTGTGTTTGCCATCGTGGCCGCGCGCTTCCTGCCGTTTCTGGAAATCCTGCCAAAGGAATATGTGTTGTCTTACGGCGGCCCCATAAATGATGCGGTGCGCTGGTTTTCCAAAAACATGTTCGCCTATGTGAAGCCGGTGCGCGACGGCATCACCATCTGGCTGCTCCTGCCGATGCGTGATTTCTACATCTGGTTGCCGTGGTCGACTTTCATCGGCGCATTAGCCGTAGTTGGCTGGTATCTCGGCGGCCCGCGGCTTGCTCTCATCCCCGTAGGCTTTCTGGGATTCCTGTTGCTCGCCGGCTTTTGGACGCCGTTGATGATGACCATCTATCTGGTGACGGGATGCACAATCATGTCCGTCCTGATCGGCATTCCGCTGGGCATATGGGCGTCGCGCAACCCGAGGGCGGCGCGGATCATTTCAGCGATCTGTGATCTGCTGCAGACATTCCCCAGCTTTATCTATCTCATCCCCGTCATCATGCTGTTCCAGACCAGCGATCTCTCGAATGTCATCGCCATGCTGTTCTATGCCACCGTGCCCGCCATCCGCTATACCTTTCTAGGTCTCCAACGGGTACCGCAGGCCGTCATAGAAGCAGCCACTGCTTCCGGCGCCACGCGTTCGCAGCGCCTCTGGAAGGTTGAGCTTCCGATCGCGTTTCCCGAGATACTGCTCGGCATCAACCAGACCATCATGATGGCGCTCGCCATGGTGGCGATCACCGCGCTGATCGGTTCGCGCGACCTAGGGCAAGAAATCTACAAGGCGCTTCCGGGGGCCGATACGGGACGGGGGCTTCTGGCCGGACTCGGCATCGCCTTTATCGGCATCATCGCCAATCGCCTTATTGGAGCTTGGGCCGAGCAGCGCAAGGCAGCCCTCGGCATGGCATGAAGCTATCCCTTAAACGTCAGAATCACTACCTTACGGGACTGCGAATTGCTGAAGCGCGCCAAGAAAACAGATTGCCGCGGCAGCGGCAATCACGGTCAAGGTCGCCGCCATGCCGAAGATGCGAAACTTGAACACTTCTGGCTGTTGTGAAACACCATAGGCATGGGACAGCCGGCCGGCGAGGAGGGTGATGCCCATTACATGAATGAGCCAGGTCCAGACTCCGAGGTTTTCGGCAAGGGCCATCAACAGCAGGGCAAACGGCACATACTCGGCAAAGTTGGCATGGACCCGCATGCGCCTGAGTAGGGCGACATTGCCGCCGTCACCTACTCCGACCTTGGCGTTGCGCCTGGCGCCGATAACCCGGACTGAGAGCAGGATGAAAAGCGGCGCCAGCAGGCCCGCATAAAGTGCGGTTATTTCCATTATGTGTTCTAGCTTTTTAAGGCAGTTGGTCTGTAACGATGCCAGACCGGCGGCGGATCAGCCAGCCCTTGTGGAAACAATGATATCATAGAATACTTCACCGGCCCGAAAGCCAGTGGAGTGAGCCATCATGCCAGCCGAGAAACATCCGCAGATCGCCGTTTCCAGCTGGAGCGTCCATCATCTTCTCGGTATCACCTTTGCCAATGGCCCGGGACAGATTTCTACAGGTGTTCCGGAGCCAAGCTTTGGTCAGGGAACACTGGCCCTTCTTGATTTGCCCGCGGCACTTGCGCGGCGGAGGTATCATCGCGCCGAGATCTGCCATTTCCATCTGGCGAGCCGGGAGTCCGCCTACCTCAACCGCGTGCGCGAAGCCTTCCAGAACAGCGGGGTTGTCATACAGACACTGCTCATTGACGATGGCGACATCACAAATCCCGCAACGCGCGACCGCGACATGAAATGGATTAAGGACTGGATAGATGCCGCTGCCGTGCTTGGCGCGGAAAATGCGCGGGTGGTTGCCGGAAAGGCCAAGCCGACGCCGGAGGCTTTGGCACTGTCGGTCGATGGGCTCGCGGCCATGGTGAAGCTTGGCGGCGCGCGCGGGGTTCGCATCGTCACGGAGAACTGGTTTGACCTGCTGTCATCGCCGCGCGCGGTGCATCATGTGCTTGATGCCGTAGGCGGTGGTCTTGGCTTTCTTGCTGACACAGGCAACTGGCATGGCGCTGCCAAATACGATGACCTCAAATCGATCTTTGCCCGCGCCGAACTCTGCCATGCCAAATGCAGCTTTGGGCCTGGCCTTGTCATGGACGATGTGGATTATGGCCGGTGCATGAAAGCCGCGGACGAAGCGGGCTATGCCGGCCCGCTCACTTTGATTTTCGACAGTCCTGGCAATGAATGGCGCGGCCTCGACGTGGAGAGAAAATTCATTCTGGACAGGCTTTCGGGCCTGCATACTGCCCGGGCAGCAGGCTGAGCCTCATGCAAGCGGATGTTTCATTGCACGGGCTATTGCACGCATGTCTTCTCGGCTGACGGCAACCAGTCCAAAGCGGAACTGATAGCCCCAGCTTTTCTTGCCGCGGGTGAAATCGAGCTTGTCGAGCAGGGGTTCGATTGCGGCATGTTCCGCGTCAAACCATTCCACATCGCTGCGGAAGGGCTTGAAGCCGCCGCCCATGTCACCCTGATAGGGCTCGCCCTCCTTGACTTTGCCGATGGCGGTGAAGGCCCTGAGCTTTTCGCCTCCGCCATAGATTGCGAGCGGTGAGTAGTAGGCCACGAGATCACCGGGCCTGATTCTTTTCAGGGACGCCGCCTTGCCATGGTTCACCTGCATGAAGCCTTCCCGTCGGCCACGCCCCACGTGGTCGGCTGAGGCAACCGCCACCCAGCATCCGCTCCCGGGCGGGTCCTGCACTTGGAGCAAATCCATGTCTGGTGTTGTCATCTGGCTTCTTCCTGTTGCGGCATGCATAGCACGGCATTTTGTCAGGAGATGTCAGCAGTGGGCGGATTGGTTCTCTAAGCTTCCTCCACCGTCCATTCATGCTCGATCTTGGCGGTCTTGCCGAACATGGTTGAAGCCGAGCAGTATTTTTCGGCGGAGAGGTTGATGGCGCGCTCTACTGCGGCGGGCTTCAGGCTCTTGCCGCGCAGGTGGTAGATCATCTTCACATGGGTGAAAACCTTCGGGTCTTCGGCGGCGCGCTCGGCTTCGAGTTCAATTTCGCAGGACGTTATTTTTTCCCGGGATTTTTCGAGGATCATCACCACGTCAAAGGCGGTGCAACCGCCCAATCCCAGGAGCAGCATTTCCATGGGCCTGACACCGACGTTGCGGCCGCCTGCTTCGGGCGCACCGTCCATCACCACAGCATGGCCGGAACCGCTTTCGCCCACAAAGGCGCGGCCATTCAACCAGGTTATTTTCGCTTTCATGCCTCATGCTCCCTGCGGTTTTTCAAGTTGCGCGCCACGGTTCAGGCTTTGCAGGCTGATGATGAGGCCGAAGGCCGCCGCCAGGATCACGGCGCAGAGGCCGAAGGCAAAGCTGGTGGACTGGCTGGTGGCGATCCAGCCGAAGGCCCAGGGCGCAAGCACGCGCGGAGGGCCAGCGACAAGGGATATAAAACTAAGCCCTGCCGCGCGGTTTGCGGGCACCTGGCTTGCCGCCATGTTGAACAGGCAGGGACAGAGGATTGCCAGGCCAAAACCCACTGCCGCAAAGGCAATGACGTTTACGGTAAAGGAGATTGACAGGCCCAGCGTCATGAAGCCCGCCGTGGCCAGCACCAATGAGGCCAGCATGAGCGGTATCTCGTTGAACAGGGCGCGCAGGCGGTCGCCGCTGAAGCGGACGATGGCATTGCAGGTGCCGTAGAAGGCTGCGCCAAGCCCGGCAATTGCGGCAAGCTGCGGGGCCTGGTCATTGAGCAGCTTCGCCGACCAGAACAGGGTTGAGGTTTCAGCGGTCACGGACAGGCCAACGGCCAGCCCCATGATGACGAGCGGAAGCTTGGTGGACAGATTGGACAGGCCGCCGGCCTTGCCCGAGGTGATCACGCGGGCGGGCACCAGCCGATAGACCATGAGCCATGCGGCGGCCAGCATCAGCACGGCCAGGCAACTCGTGGCAAAGGTATTGACCAGGGTGGAAACAAAGCTGGAGGCAATCGCAAACAGGGCAATGGCGATGGAAACACTGCCATGAAAGGCCGTGAAAATCGGCCGGCGCAGATCATGCTCAATGGCGCTGGCTTCGGCGTTCATGGCCATGTCGATAAAGCCGAGGACGGCGCCAAAGGCAATGAGGCTGGCAAAGAACAGCCAGGGCTGGGTGGAAACGAGAAGCAGGATGGTGTTGAGGGCAAGGACCGGAATCACGCCAAGCATGACGCTGCGATTTGATACCCGGCGGCCGATGATGCCACCCAGCGCCATGGCTGAAACGCCCGCAAGGGATGACAGGGTGAAGCCGATGCCGAGGTGGAAGCTGTCAGTGCCCGTTGCCGCCATGACCTGGGGAATTGCACCTGCCCAGCAGCCGACGGCGGCTCCAAAGCCTGCAAAGACCAGCATCAGTGCGGCGCGCGGGGTGCGGAAGTTCATCATATGCGTGGGTCATATAGACTAACTCACGCGTGCTGCGCCACCGGCTTCTGGGGTCAGGCACAGGTCGAGAACCTTTTGCAAGTCTGCCCCGCGCCGGAAGGATGGCTCGCAGTTCCGGCCTTCGAGAATGGCAGTGATGAACTTGCGGTGGTTGTGTTCGGTGGGCGGTGCAGTGACCGGGTGCCAAGCCTGGGTGTGAACATTGGCGCCGGTGCACATCCGAAGCTCGGTCCAGCCAAAGGCATGGTGCAGCTCAAGGGCTCCCAGGGTGCCGAAGACGGCGAGCTTCATATCATTGGCATAGCCGGTCATGAAACGGCTGGCGTGGATCACGCCTAGCGCTCCATTGGAAAATTCCACGGTCATTGCGGCGCTGTCGTTGGCATCCAGGGGATACTCGCCGATCCGGTCGCCGGGCGCCTTGTGAAAGGTCTTGAGGCGGCCCTGGACCGAGACGGGCATCATGTCGACGGCAAGGGCGGTGAAATCCAGGATGTGAATTCCCACATCGCCCAGCACACCATTCGAGCCATGCTTTTCTGAAAGGCGCCAGAGCCATTTGGGGTCGGTTTTCCAGTCGCCCCAGTGATTGCCCACGAGCCAGCTCTGGCGATAGCTCGCCTCCACATGGCGCACCTCGCCGATTTCGCCGGAGGTGATGCGTTTGCGGGCTTCCTGGATGGCTGGCACATTGCGGTAGCTCAGGTTCACCATGTTGATGAGGCCTGCGTTGTCCGCAGTGGTTGCCATTTCATCGGCAAGCTTGAAGTTCTCTGCCAGCGGCTTTTCGCAGAGCACATGCTTCTTTGCGGCCAGCAGCTTCATCGTGGTGGGGTAATGCACGCTGTCGGGGGTCACATTCATCGCCGCATCGAACTGGCCCCAGGCGATGGCGTCTTCAAGGGCTCCAAAGGCATTGGGAATGCCGTGTATATCGGCAAATGCCTTGGCGCGGCCCAGGTCAACGTCAGCGGCGCCGGTAATCTCAACGCGGGAGTCCTCGCGCAGGAGAGCCACATGCTGCCTGGCCATGCCGCCGGTCCCGAGGACGAGAATGCGCAGCTGAGACATCAGCGGTATCCGGCTTCGCCATCTTCATGGAGGCGGGGGCCTTTGACTTGCAGGGGCACCGGCGCCTTGTCGTGGGGCACGTTTGGCGCATCGTCCACGCTCGTCCAGGGCTTTGCCGGATTGTAGGCCCAGCGCGTGGCGTTCTGGAGAATCTGGAGCACCTGTTTGTTGTGATAAGTGGGGTAGGCCTCATGGCCGGGGCGGAAATAGAAAATCTTGCCCGCGCCACGCTGGAATGTGACACCGGAGCGGAACACCTCGCCCCCCTCAAACCAGGACACGAAAACGGTTTCGAGAGGCTCAGGGATGGTGAAGGGCTCGCCGTACATTTCCTCGTGTTCGATTTCGATATATTCACCAAGGCCCGCAGCGATGGGGTGATTGCGGTTGATGACCCAGAGGCGCTCGACCTCGCCGGCTTCACGCCACTTGAGGGAACAGGGTGTGCCCATGAGTTTGCGGAAGATCTTGGAGAAATGGCCGGAATGCAGGACAATCAGTCCCATGCCTTCCCAGACGCGCTTCTGCACCCGTTCGACAATGGCATCACTGACCTGGCCATGAATTTTGTGGCCCCACCAGAGAAGAACGTCGGTGTTTTTCAAGCGCGCCTCGGTCAGACCGTGTTCCGGCATGTCCTGGGTGGCGATCTCAAAACTGATGTCCTTGGCCCCGTCGAAAGCCTTGGAAATGGCTCCGTGAATGCCTTGCGGATAAAGCTTGGCCACCAAGGCATTGGTTTTTTCGTGTTCGTTTTCATTCCAGATCCGGGCGCGGATGGTCATGGTTTTTCTCTGCTGTTAGTTGACACGCATGTCATCGGCACCGAAACGGTGCACATGCCTGGCGATGGGTTTGAGGTTCAGTTTCTGTCCGGTCTTGTATTCGGTGCGGCCAGGCTGGCGCACGGTGAGCATGCCTGAGGGGGTTGAGACATAGAGGAAGCTATCGCTTCCCAGAATTTCCGCATAGTCCACGGTTCCGGAGATATCCGTCTTCGTATCCGAGAATTCAAAGTGTTCGGGACGCACGCCAATGGTCTTGGCCTTGAGCTTATCCGCGGGTGCCCCGGTGATGAAATTCATTTTGGGCGAGCCGATGAAGCCCGCCACAAATATACTGTTCGGACTTTCGTATAGCTCCATGGGAGTCCCCACTTGTTGCACCTTGCCCGCCTGCAATACCACAATGCGGTCCGCCATTGTCATGGCTTCAACCTGGTCATGGGTGACGTAAACCATGGTGGTATTTGGCAGGTCGCGCTTGAGCTTGGCAATTTCCATGCGCATTTGAACGCGGAGTGCCGCATCGAGGTTTGACAGAGGTTCGTCGAAGAGAAACACCTTCGCTCCCCGCACGATGGCCCGGCCGATGGCCACGCGCTGGCGCTGGCCGCCGGACAGGGCTTTTGGGAGCCGGGTGAGATAGGAGGTGAGCTGCAGCATCTCACCCACCGCTTCCACCTTCTTCTTGATCTCGGCGCGGCCGAGCCCCTGGTTTTCAAGGGCAAAGCCGATGTTCTCGAATACGCTCATATGCGGATAGAGGGCATAGGACTGGAACACCATGGCGATGCCTCGTTTTGACGGCGGCACCTCGTTCACCACGGCATTGTCGATTTCAAGGGTGCCGGAGGTGACCTTGTCCAATCCTGAAATGGCGCGCAGCAGGGTGGACTTGCCGCAGCCCGAGGGTCCGACGAAGACGATGAATTCGCCGGACTTGATGTCGAGGTTCACGTCTTTCAGGATGTGAACGGCGCCATAGGATTTGTTGAGGCTGGTGAGTTTGATATCAGCCATGGTCAGCCTCCCTTTACCGAGCCTGCAAGCAGGCCGCGCACGAAATAGCGTTGAAGCGAAAAGAATACGGTGAGTGGAACGATGATGGTGACGAAGGCGGAAGCGGTCAGGATTTCCCAGTTGCCGCCGCGCGAGCCTAGCAGTGCGTTGAGTTTGCCGGTGAGCACCAGCTGGTCTTCGCCGCTGCCGAGGAAGACGATGGCCACAAGCAGGTCATTCCACACCCAGAGGAACTGGAAGATGGCGAAGGAGGCCAGCGCCGGAAAGGTGAGCGGCAGAATGATCCGGCGGAAAATCTTGAAATCATTGGCCCCGTCGATCTGCGCCGATTCGATCAGGTCCTTCGGCAGGCCGGCGATGTAGCTGCGCAGCAGATAGATGGCAAAAGGCAGGCCGAAGCCAGTGTGGGCGAGCCAGATGCCGAGATAGGTTTTGGACGGTACGCCCATGAAGGTTCCTGCCGCGTTGTAAAGTTTCAACAGCGGAATGAGCGACATCTGCAGGGGGACCACGAGCAGGCCAACGATCACGGCAATGATGAGGCCGCGGAAGGGAAGCTTCATCCAGGCCAGCGCATAGGCTGCAAAGGCCGCAATCAGGATAGGAATGATGGTGGCCGGAATGGTGACCGTGAGCGAGTTCACAAAGGAGCGCCCGATGCCTTGCGAAAACAGCACGGTTTCATAATTTTCCGTGGTGAAGCGCGGCGGCTGGGAAGAGATATAGAAGACACGTCCGCCACGCTCATTGGCAAAGGCCGTCGGCGAGGTGAGGACGTAGGCGCCATCGGCATTCACTGTGAGCGTTTGGCCCGCTTCAAGGTCAACAGTAGATCCTGCGGGATTGGCGCCTGGGGTCTGCACCTTCGTGCCAAAGGCCGAGACCTTGCCGGATACGGCGTCCGCGCCTTCAAAGAGATTGCCTTCGATGACGAACTTCCCATCCTTTTCAACCTGGTCTGCCATGCCTTTCATGCGACCTACCTGGTTGCGGTCGGCGCTGGAAAGTGCGGTCCACCAGCCCGAAGCTGCAAGCTGGTTCTTGTCGCGCAGCGAGCTGATGAGAAGGCCTGCAGTCGGAAAGGTCCACAGGGCAATGATGACGAGTACCGCCAGATGAAGGGCAAAGCGCGAGGGCTCAAGGGAGATTTTCTTGAACATGTCAGTGTATCCCCTTTTGCTCGGCATTCGCCTGGCGAATGTTCCAAATCATGATGGGAAGCACGGCGATCATGATGATGATGGCAATGGCAGCGCCCCGGCCAAAATCGCCGCCGCCACGGAACATCCAGTCGAACATGAGATTGGCCAACACCTGGGTGTTCCACTGGCCGTTCGTCATTGTCAAAACGATGTCAAACACCTTCAGCACGAGAACGGTAATGGTGGTCCACACCACGATGATGGTGCTCATGATCTGGGGCACCATGATGCGGTAAAAAATCTTGAAGGGACTGGCGCCATCGATGACGGCGGCCTCCAGCGTGTCTTCGGGCACGCCGCGCAGGGCAGCACCCAAAATAACGGTGGCAAAGCCCGTCTGAATCCAGATCAGGATGATCATGAGGAAGAAGTTGTTCCAGAAGGGCAGCGCTATCCAGACCTGCGGGGGAAAGCCGAACCATTCGACGACGGCATTCAAGATGCCTATCTGCTCCTGGCCCTCACCGCGATAGTCATAGACAAATTTCCAGATGACGCTGGCCCCGACAAAGGAAATGGCGAGTGGCAGGAAAATGAGGCTCCTGGCGATACTGCCCCACCAGATGCGGTCGGTCAGCACGGCAATGATCAAGCCAAAGGCCGTGCACGCCGCCGGCACAACGAGCAGCCACAACAGGTTGTTGAAAATCGACTGGCGGAACTGGGTATCGCTGAAAGCCCAGCTATAGTTAGCCAATCCTACGAACTGTTCGCCAGCACGGTCATGGAACGAGAGCCAGATTGTCTCGATGACAGGGAAAATGAGATAGACGGTGAGCAGCAGGAGGGCAGGACCAAGGAAGAGCCAGGGCCTGATGCTGGACTGGAGTTTGAGATTGCGGACAGCGCTGGCGTCGTTGCTGGCATCGGCGGGAAAGACCCGGTCAAGCAGCCAGTTAGATGCATAGAAATAGCCGAAACACCCGCCAACACCGAGAATGACGGTGATGAAGGCATAGAGAATTTGCGCTGTCATGGCTGTACCTCCGCGAAAACTTCAATGCACGGAAAAAGTGCTCCGGGCCGGGCAGGACCCGGAGCCACGTCGTCAGGGTCGGGAGTAACCCTGTCTACTTGAGACCGTCCCAGGCTTTCTGGATTTCAGCGGCCGTATCAGCCGATGACTTGCCGCCCACGAAGTCCACCATGCCGGTCCAGAAGGCGCCGGCGCCAATCTTGCCGGGCATCAGATCGGAACCGTCAAAGCGAAAGGTGGATGCGGTTGCCATGATGTCACCCTGCTTGCGAGCTGCATCGTTGGCATAGGCCGCTGGATTCGCGGACTTGAGCGGGGTGAGGAAGCCGCCGTCCGCCATCCATATCTCATGGGCCAGCGGCATCTTCAGGTACTCAATGAAGGCGCGCGCGGCTTTGGAATCCTTGGTGATGGTGAAGAGCGTTCCAGCACCGAGCACCGGCTTGCCGAGTTCAGGCTTGGAGGCATAGGTCGGGAAATAGAAGAAGTCCGCGTCCACGCCCATCTTGGTGCCTTCCGGGAAGAAGGATGGAATGAAAGACGCCTGATGGTGCATGTAGCATTTGGGCGGTGTGGTGAAGAGGCCTTTCGGACTGTCGCGGAAGTCAGTAGATGCAACACCTGCAGCACCGCCGTCGACATAGGCGTCATTCTTGGCAAAGGAGCCGAAGATGTCCATGGCGCCGGTGACAGCCGGGTCGGTGAACTTCACTTCGTTGGTGACCCACTTGTCGTAAACATCGGGAGTCTGGGTGCGCAGCATGATGTCTTCAATCCAGTCGGTAGCCGGCCAGCCGGTGGCGCCGCCCGAACCCAGGCCAATGCACCAGGGCTTGCCGCCATCGGCCACGATCTTGTCGGACAGGGCAACCAGCTCCTCCATGGTTTTTGGAATTTCATAGCCCGCGTCCTTGAAGTTTTCCGGGCTATACCACACCAGGCTCTTGACGTCGGTCTTGTAGGAAAAGCCGAAGAACTGCGGCTTGCCGTCCTTGTCCTTGGCGGTGCCGATATCGACCCAGGACTGGCCAGCGCCGTAATTCTCCACCATCCAGGCCTTGTCAGCATCACTGAGCGGCGTGAGGAGGCCCTTGCTGGAAAGGTCGGCGATCAGTCCGGGCTGGGGCAGGATCGAAATGTTAGCCGGACTTCCGGCCTGGGTGTCAATGACGACCTGCTGCTCGTAGTTCTCAGAAGAGGAATACTTTACATCGGCGCCAGTGGCCTCACGGAAGTATTCGAGCACAACCTGAACATGGGCCTCATCGTCGCCACGCCAAGGCCCGAAAATGGTGAGTGTTTCACCCTTGAGGTCAACCTTCTTGAGTTCGTCAAGGTTTGCCCAGGTGAACTTAGCATCCTCGCCGGGCTTGTATTTGAGTTCAGCCAAGGCGGGGGTTGCAATGAACATGGCAGCGAACGCTGCGCCCAAGAACAGATTCTTCTTCACGGTTTAGTCCTCCCAGTTACACAAAGTTGCAGGCACGAAACTGCTGTTTTGGGTTTATTTTTTGATTTTTCCCAAAGCGCTTTGAATAAATCAGCTATGACGTTAACCGTGGAAATCGTCAAGTATTATTTTATTTCTTGTGTTGCAATGCAACAATTAACAGGTTGCAATTTGTCTGATTATTGAAAGCGCTTTGGAAGTGTGCCATGGTCGCAACCATGAATTTGAAGCAACTGGCAAAGCATCTCAATCTTTCGCAAACAACGGTGAGCCGGGCGCTCAACGGCTATCCGGAAGTGAATGCCGAAACGCGCCGCCGGGTGGATGAAACAGCCCGACGCGTTGGTTACCGGCCAAACCCCCATGCCATGCGCCTGGCAACGGGGCGGTCCCATGCCATCGGCCATGTGCTGCCCTCAGACCGGATGTTGCAGATCGATCCCCATTTTTCCGACTTTATCGCTGGCGAAGGCGATGTCTACAGCGCCAATGGTTTTGACATGACGTTGCATGTCGGCAGTTCCGAAGACGAGCAATCGGTTTACCGACGCTATGCACAAAGCGGCGCGGTTGATGGTGTCGTCGTCATGGGGCCAAGGATCACGGACTGGCGCATTGATCTCCTCACGGAATTGGAACTGCCATTTATCGTTCATGGCCGGGTTGGCGATAGAGAGGATGGCTATGCCTGGCTTGATATCGACAATCGCGGGGCGTTTCGGCAAGCCACCCGACTGTTGACTGATCTCGGTCACCGTCGCATTGGCCTGATCAACGGCAATGAGGCCTTTACCTTCGCAACCCACCGGAGGCAGGGTTATGAGGAGGCCCTTGCAGCCTGCGGCCTGGCCCGCGATCCTGACATCATGTCCAGCGAGGCGATGACCGAAGAAAATGGCTACCGCCAAGCCAAGCGATTGCTGACGTCGGAGAATCGGCCCTCAGCCCTGCTGTTTTCCAGCATGTTGTTTGTTTCGGGAGCTATGCGGGCTGCTTATGAACTGGATCTGCGCATTGGTTCGGATGTTTCGCTCATCGCGCATGACGACGGGTTGCCGTTTCTGAATGCGGAAGGCCTGGTGCCGTCACTCACCACCATGCGTTCATCCATTCGCGCTGCAGGCGGGCGCGTGGCGGAGCTGCTGATTGAATTGATCGACAACCCTGAAGCGCCGCAGCCCCACGAATTATGGACTGTTGATCTCATTGTCCGGGGGTCGACAGGGCCTGCCCCGAAGATCTGATCAGCCCCTGCCGATGAAAGGCATCTTGGTTGCCATCACGGTCATGAACTGCACGTTTGAATCGAGTGGCAGGGAGGCCATGAAGACGACCGAACGGGCTACGTCCTGCACATCCATGGTGGGTTCTGGCGCAATCGAGCCATTGGCCTGGGGCATGCCGGCGTTCATATTGGCGGCCATGCCGCTTGCCGCATTGCCGATATCGATCTGGCCGCAGGCGATGTTGTATTTGCGGCCGTCCAAGGAGGTGGAGCGCGTGAGCCCGGTGATGGCATGCTTGGTGGAGGTGTAGGGCGCAGAGTTGGGGCGCGGCACATGGGCAGAAATTGAACCATTGTTGATGATGCGGCCCCCCATGGGGGACTGGGCCTTCATGATCTTGAAGGCTTCCTGGGTACACAGGAAGGGTCCGGTGAGATTGGTAGCAACTACGCCCTGCCATTGCTCGAAGGTCAGGTCCTCAAGATTGATGGTGCCGGGTGCGCCGGTTCCGGCATTGTTGAAGACGACGTCCAGCCTGCCGAATTTTTCTCTGGTTTTGGCAAAGAGATTGGCAACGGACTTGGGATCGGCAACATCTGTTGCGACTGCCAACGCACTCTTGCCGATTTCCCTGGCGACTGCCTCTAAGGCCTCAAGGCGGCGTCCAGCCAGCACCACGGTATAATCTGCCTTTGCCAAAGCCATTGCACAGGCCCTGCCAATGCCAGACCCAGCACCTGTTACCAATGCGACTTTCATGTTTTCAACGCTCTCCACGCGGTTACGAATTCCTTTGCCGATCTTGCCACATCGGCGGCTGTGAAACCCGGTTTATAGATGTTTGAGCCGATGCCAAAGCCTGCAATACCTGCGTCATACCAGGTCTGCATGTTGGCGGGTGTCACGCCGCCAACGGCATAGATGCGCACGTGCCTTGGAACTACGGCGCGCCAGGCCTTCACGGTGACGGGGCTCGCGGCTTCCGCCGGAAACAGTTTGAGATGGGTGGCCCCGGCACGGATTGCGGCGAAGACCTCGGTCGGGGTGAAGACGCCGGGGAGGGGCTCCATGCCCAGCTCTTTGGCGCGGGCAATTACCGCTTCATTGCAGTCGGGAGAGACACTGATCTGGCCGCCATGGGCTTTCAGCAAGTTCACGTCCTGAACGCTCAGAACCGTTCCGGCCCCCACCACGAGCTTGCCGTTGAAGGCGGTGCCCATCTTCTGGATAGAAGCGAAGGGATCAGGAGAGTTCAAAGGAATTTCGGCTACCCTTATACCCGCCTCAAACAGGGCCTGACCCACCGCCTCGACTTCGGACGTTTTAATGCCGCGCAGGATGGCAATGAGGCCACATCCGGAAACAGCTTCGGAAAATATCATGACAAGATTCCCGCGGCCATGGCGATGCGTCTCAGTCCTTTTATCACAATGTCCGGCTCACCGTAGCTCACCTGCAATCCGGCAATTTTCATGGCCGTCATATAATGCTCTCCCAGGGCAGGGGTTGCCAAAATTCCATACTGGGCGGTTGGTGAATTTTTCGCAATGGCATGGGCGATTTCTGCACCGATCACCAGGCCGGAGAGATAGGAACTCAGGTGGTCGGTTGGCATCTCGCTGAAAAGCGGCAGGGTGCGCGTTGAAAATATATTATGCAGAAATCCTGCCGGATCTTGCAGGCTGGCGCGAATTCCGCGTTCAAAGGCTGCAGGGATTCCGGTTTCGCCAGTCATCAGTTTCCCAAGAATGGAATGGGTTTTGAGAAGGGCAAAAACCTCGCCGGTCATATAGGAAGAAAACTCGGTGATCTCGCTGTTTACAACGGTGATCCATTTGCTGTGGGTGCCCGGCGTTACGAAATGCTCGTTTCCGCCAACACTTGCACCTAGCACCTGGGTTTCCTCGCCGCGGATCACATCGGGTGCGCCATCTGGCCCGCGTGTGCTGATGCCAGGAACGAAGAACAGTTTGCGGCCCTGTTTCGAGAGGTGAGTATGGATTGCCGCCGCTATTGATTTGAGGCTTGCAGGGCAGGCGATATAGGGCAGTTCCACCCAGCCCTGGCGGCTGGTGATCATGCCCGAAGCGACAATCGGCACATTCCTGTCCCAAGCGCCGATGTGGCTTTCGAGAGCCGCGTCGAAGTCCGCGTCCTTAACGGCGAGAATGCCATCGGGAGTGCTCATGGTGTCCTGCAGTGCACCAGCGCTGTTCAAGCGATAGGCGCGAAAGGAAGAGGTTCCCCAATCAAGGGCGATAAAGCCGGAACTCAAAGGGACTTTACTCCGCCCGGTTTATAATCCGGCTTCATGAATTTCAGGTGGTTACGCAAGGGGGCACCAAAGGCGGACGATGAAATCTCAAACTCGTCGCCGTCCTCGGTGACGATGCCATCGGCGATGCTCAAGGTGGCGGTGCCAAAGAAATGGATGTGCACGTCTCCGGGCCTTCGGAAGCCCGCATATTTGAAGTGGTGATACTCCAGATTGGCCAGGGTGTGGGACATGTTGGCTTCGCCCGTCAGAAATGGCTTTTCCCAAATGGTCTTGCCCTTGCGGTTGATGCGGCTCATGCCCGAGATATTGTCTGGTGCAGTTCCTGCAATCATTTCAGGGCCGAAAGCGCAGTGGCGCAATTTCGAGTGGGCGAGAAAGAGATAGTTCTGACGCTCGGTAATATGGTCGGAGTATTCATTGCCGAGGGCAAAGCCCAGGCGTACCGGGTTGCCTTTGGGGTCGATCATGTAGAGGCCGGCAAGTTCCGGCTCCTCGCCGCCATCGAGCGCGAATGACGGTTTGGGAAGGGCTGCACCCGGGGCTACGAGCCAGGAGCCATCGCCCTTGTAGAACCATTCGGGCTGCACGCCGGCCTGGCCTTTCACGGGCTTACCGCCTTCGAGGCCCATCTTGAACATCTTGAGGGAGTCGGTGAGGTCGTCGGCTTTGCCTTCAAGCTTGGCATGCATGGAATCGCGCGCCGAGGCGGAACCCAGGTGCGTGAGGCCGGTTCCGGCGATCATGCAATGGGCTGGGTCCTCGTGGTCAACAGGTGGCAGCAGACGGTTTTCCTTCAGGGCCGCAACGTAGTTTTCGGTGGACGTTGTGGTGAGTGCCGCCGCTGCCTTGGCAAGCCTAACTCCGTCCTTGAGCGCAAGTGCGGCCAGCTCCGTGGTGCGCGAAACTTTTTTCAGCAGGATGATCTTATCGGCACCCACAAGGCCAACGCGACGCCTGCCTTTGGAATCAAGTATTTGAACAATATTCATCATGGAGTCCCTGCCTTTTTATATTGTATGATAATTCATTCCGGATGTCATGGTTCTTTAGGCCAGGTATCGGCAATTTTATAACCCGCAGGCCAGGGGTCGCGGGGATCGAGCATCAGGGTACTCTGTCCGGAAATCCAGGCAGAGCCTGAAATAGTGGGAATAATCGCCTGGTGATTGCCCACGATGGTTTCGGCATCAATGCGTCCCACGAAGCGGCTTTCGATGATGGAGCGGCCGATGTAAGCATCACCGGTTTTCATCAGACCCTTGGCATGGAGCACGGCCATCAGGGCGGAGCAGCCGGTGCCGGTGGGTGAACGATCGAGCTTGCCGGGCTTTACCACGCAGGCATTGCGGCTGGAGAGGGTGTCGTCAACGCGCTCCAGGGGGCCGGTCATGAAGCAGAAGGAGAAATGGTTCCATTCGGGAAGGGTGGGATGGGAAAAACCAAGTTGCTCATTGGCGGCGGCGGCAATCTTCCGGCCCATGACGGCGATGTCGCGGGCCTCGTCGGGCAGCATCGCAAAGCCGAACTCCTTTGCTTCGGCCAGCACAAAACTGTCGCCGCCAAAGGCCGTATCAACCCGAATGGTGCCGTGGCCCTCCAACTCAAGGGGAACCTGCAGCCTTTCAGCAAAGGACGGCACATTGCGGAGGGTTATGCGGTTGGCTTTGCCATTGCTGCATTGGGCGGTGATTTCCACGAGGCCTGCGGGCGCTTCGAGTTTCAGGCGTGTTACGGGCTCAACCATGGGGATGATGCCGGTATCGAGCAGGACAGTTGCCACACAGATGCAATTCGAACCCGACATCGGAGGCGTGTCCTCCGGCTCCATGATGATGAATCCCATATGGGCATCGGGGTGCTTTGGCGGCACAAGCAGATTCACGTGGCGAAAGACCCCGCCCCGGGGCTCGTTCAGGACGAAATTGCGCAGCGTCTGGTCCTTTGCAATAAAGCGCGACTGTTCCCAGATCGTGTTGCCGGGGGGTGGCGCCACGCCCCCCACGATGACATCCCCCACCTCGCCTTCGGCGTGACAGTTGACGATGTGGATGGCCTTTACACTGCGCATTTTATGGGTTTAGCGCGGTGTTTTTGGAATCCAAAACAAAATAATTGGCTGGGGGTTGCATTGACCGGGCGGCAACACCATTTCGACACAATCAGCGCCGGGCCCCTCTGGCAAGCACTATTTGTGCCTGCGATGTCGGAGCTGTCTCATGACATGTCATCTGGAGATACGCTTGGCCCTGTTAACTGATTTTCTAAATATGAACCTGTTGGGAACCCCCATGCCATTCTGGCTGGCTTTTGTGGGTGTGGTGGTGGCCTTGCTGGTGTTTGACCTTGGGGTGTTGCATCGCAACGCCAAGGAAATTACGGCGCGGGAAAGTTTCATTCTTTACGGCAGCTACATGGCCATCGCTTTTGCCTTTGGCGGCTGGGTCTGGTGGGCGCGCGGCGCACAAAGCGGTCTGGAATTCTTTACCGGCTATGTGATTGAGCAATCGCTGGCCATGGACAATATCTTCGTCATGGCGATGATTTTTGGCTCGCTGGGCATTCCGCGCATCTACCAGCACCGGGTGCTGTTCTGGGGCATTATCGGGGTGATCCTGTTCCGCGCCATCCTGATCGGCGTGGGGGCCGCCCTTGTCACATCTTTCACCTGGATACTTTACGTGTTTGGGGCCTTCCTCGTGTTCACGGGCATCAAGATGTTTGCCAAGCAGGAGCACGCCCCGGATATCGAACAGAACATTTTTCTCAAATGGATCAGGAAACATTTCCGCGTTTCCAAACAGTTGCATGAGGAAAAGCTCATGGTCCGTCTGCCTGATCCGAAATCGGGAAACCCGCGGTGGTTCATGACTCCACTCCTGGTGGCGCTCATCCTGGTCGAAATAATCGACCTTGTTTTTGCGGTTGATTCCGTGCCTGCCGTCTTTGCGATTACGCAGGACCCATTTATTGTCTACACCTCCAACATCTTCGCCGTCCTTGGTCTGCGGTCTCTGTATTTTGCTTTGGCTGCGGCCATGAACCGGTTCAAATACCTGCAAATTTCTCTGGCCATCGTCCTGGTCCTCGTGGGCTGCAAGATCTTCCTGGTGCCCTTGGGCATCAAAATTGACACGCTCCTATCATTGGTCATCACGGTGGGCATTCTGGCTTCCGGCGTCATCTATTCCTTGTGGCGAACGCGAAATGAAGCGTCGGCAAAACCTTGAAAGAATCACGGGATGAAGGCAAAAACCGCAGAATTCAAACTCACGGATCTCTAAATGAAAAAGCTGGAACATCTTATTGAGAGCATCATCCTCTCCTCGCGCTGGCTGCTGGTGGTTTTTTATCTGGGCCTCTCTATCGCCCTGGCGCTCTATGCCGTTTCCTTTGGGCGCAAACTGTTTGATTTCACCCTTAAAGTGATGGTGCTTGATGAAACGGAAGCGATTCTGAAGATTCTCGGGCTGATCGATGCCGCGCTGGTGGCCAGCCTCGTCGTCATGGTGATGATTTCCGGCTACGAAAACTTTGTGAGCCGCTTTGAAAATGCTGACAGCGAGGTGTCCTTCCTTGGCAAGATCGATGCGGCGTCACTGAAGATCAAGGTTGCCTCGACCATTGTCGCGATTTCGTCCATCCATCTCCTGCAGATATTCCTGAACATCACGACCTATACCGAGAGCCAGGTGATGTGGCTGACCATTGTCCACATGGCCTTTGTGATCTCGGCGCTGCTGCTGGCCTATATCGACCGGGTCATGTCCATGACGAAGAGGGACAAGGGCAGCTCCAATTGAGCTGCCCTTGTCCCGATCAGACGACGCGCAAATACCACTCGAAATCACGGACAGTCGGTTCGGCGTAGAAGCGGTCGGCCTCCACTTCCTTCAAGGTGCAGTAGGTATCCACAAAGGGCTTGCCGAAATATTCTTTCATGATGGAAGCCCGCCAGAACGCATCAATGGCGTCAAACCAGTTGCCGGGGATGTATTTAGCCCGCTTTTCATAACCGTTGCCAACCACCGGATTGCCGGGGTCGGATTTTTCCGTGATGCCATAATGCATGCCGGCCAGGATGGCGGCCATGACGAGATAGGGGTTGGCGTCAGCGCCACTCGGCCGGTGTTCGATGTGGCACGCATTGGCGGGGCCAGCCGGGATGCGCAAGGAAACCGTGCGGTTGTTGATGCCCCAGCTTGCCGAGACCGGCGCGTAGGAGTTGCGGCGGAAGCGGCGATAGGAGTTGGCGTTGGGCGCGAAGATCAGCATGGATTCCGCCATGGCCGCCTTGAGGCCACCGATGGAATGAAGCAGAAGTTCATTCTGCATGGGATCTTCGGCGGCAAACAGGTTGTTGCCCTTCTCATTGCCCAGGCTCACATGGATGTGCATGCCTGAGCCCGTCCATTGGGCATAGGGCTTGGCCATGAAGGTGGCGGCCATGCCATGCTTTTCGGCGGTGGCCTTGATCGCGCGCTTCAGCATGATGCCCTCATCGCAGGCCTTCAGTACGTCGGAACGGTGGCGCAGCACGATTTCCATCTGTCCAGGGGCATATTCCGAGAGCAGGGTTTTGGCCGGCAGGCCTTGGGCCTCGCAATAGGCATAAAGGTCCCTGAAGAAGGGGGCGAAATCATCGAGGTCCTGCAGGTAATACGCTTGGTAATGCTGCGGGCGGTGCTCATTGATGAGCGACTTCGGTGCACGCGGCTCGCCGGCCATGGCCGAGGCACGGTCCATCAGGAAAAACTCAAGTTCGACGGCGCCTACGGGGGTCATGTTCAGTTCGTTCTGAAACCGTTTGACGATTGCCTCCAGCGCGTTGCGCGGGTCGGCAAAATGCGGTGTGCCGTCGAGATCATGGACAGTTGCGAGGTATTGCGCCGTCGGCTCTTCCATCCATGGGATGCGCACGAGGCTGCCCAGAACGGGCCAGAGCAGCATGTCGCGGTCGCCCTCATCAAAGACCAATCCGGTTTCGGGAACGTCCTGTCCGGTGACGTCGAGGACGAGAGCCGAGATCGGTATGAAGCGGCCGTCTTTCCAGGCGGGGACAAGCTCATCCCGCCGGAGGATTTTGCCGCGGGCCACGCCGCAAATATCGGTCCAGATCAGGTGAATGCTGGTGATATCGGGGTTGGCGTCCAGGAAGGCGTGGGCTTCCGCCTCGCGCTTTGGATATACATTGGACATCGGGTTGTCTCCAGATTAGCCCATCAGTTCCGTCAGGCAGCGATCGAGTCCCTCGACCATCT
>JBAVOA010000532.1:0-4481 GCA_049691635.1 Aestuariivirga sp.
CGGTAAGGCAGCGGATTTTGATTCCGCCATTCGGAGGTTCGATCCCTCCCGCCCCAGCCATTTATTCCTGGAATGGTTGTAGAAATGACTGTTTTCGGAAAGGCTCCGGCATTTCCAAGGCTTAGCCGGGGATTTGGATTCATGTAAGCTCCAGAGACCGAGAATTCGCCAATTCTGGCACGAATCTGCGACTAACTTAAGCCTTCGCTTGCCGTGTGAGTTTTGCTTGCAGGACCACCACGACAAACAGAAACACACCTCTGACCACCGACTGCCAATAAGCCGATAGCGAAATCCATCCCATGCCGTTCTCGAAATTGAGAATGGTAAAAATAATGCCCAACAGCAATGCCCCCGCCAGCGTTCCGCCAATCGATCCATTGCCGCCTGTCAGCAATGTGCCGCCAACCACCACTGAGGCGATTGCGAACAATTCCCAGCCTATTCCTTCAATAGGTTGGCCAGCACCGAACTGAGACGCAAGGATGACGCCGGCCATGCCTGCCATTCCACCCGATATGACGTAAACAAGGAAAATCGTACGGTCGACAGGCAGCCCCATCAGCCGCGATGCTTCTGTCCCGCCGCCTACGGCAAGCACGTGCCGTCCAAATGCCGTATGTCCGATGATAATGGCTCCGGCGATATAGGCGGCAAGGGCGATATAGGCAGGTGTGGGGAAGCTGAGAATGAAGCCAAGCATGCCACCCAGGATACCGGCATTCTCGCCATCCACCCACCCGGGCCGCATGAAGCTGAGCAGGTCGCCCTGGCCGAGGTTGACGAAGGCCGTATCGTAGGACACCGAGACCGATTGATTGTTGGCGAGCAGCAGCGCGGTGCCCGACGCAGCCAGCATGGTGGCAAGTGTTGCGATGAACGGCAATATCTTGAGCCTTGTGATAATGAGGGCGTTCAGCGTTCCAGCCAGAACGCCCGCCCCGAGGCCGCCGAGAAGCCCTGGAAGCAGGCCATAGGGACTGAGATAGGCTGCCACCACACTTGAAAATGCCGCAACTGAGCCAACCGACAGGTCGATACCGCCAGTCATGATGACAAAACACATGCCCAGCGCCACCAGCGCAAACATCGAATTGTAACGCAGCACGGTCTGGACGTTGTAGGTGCCGAGAAAGCCATCATAACGCCAAGCGCCGAGCAGCGTCAGTACGATCAGCACACCGACCACGGCGAGACTCGGCGATATCCGAATAGCCTTCATCACGCCTGCTCCTGCCGTTGCAACCAGACCGCCAGCACGATGATTCCGGCCTTCACCACCAATGCCGCCGGATCAGGAACGCCATTGGCCAATAGCGTATAGCGCACTAACTGGATAACAAGGGCGCCGAGCAGGGTTCCGACAATCGTCGCGCGGCCACCGGACAAAAGCGTGCCGCCAACGACGACCGCAGCGATGGCATCGAGTTCCATGCCAAGCCCGATGAGATTGGCGTCCGCGGCGGAATTCATGGCGATGACGATCAGGCCTGCAACGCCACTGCACATGCCGGAGATGAAATAGACCAGAAATTTGATACGGGCGACGGGAATGCCAGCCAGCCGCGCTGCCGCTTCATTGCCGCCGATGGCAAGCACCTGCCGGCCAAACACGGTGCGGCGGAGGATGAAGGCGGAAACAACAACTATTGCCAGCATGATCCAGACCTGGAACGGAACGCCCAAAACCCGGCCAATTGCAATGGCTTGGAACTCCGGCACTTTGAACACCTGCAGATCTCCATTGGTGGAAACCTGGGCGATGCCGCGCCCGGCAATAAACAATACGAGAGTTGCAATAATAGGTTGAATGGAAAATTTGGTAATCAACCACCCATTGAAAAGACCAAACACCCCCGCAATGAGAATGGGAAAAATGATTCCGAGGGCAATCCCGACATAGAGGTTGGGAATGGGAATAAGCTGGCCGGTGAAGAACATCGGGGACATGGCCCCGGCGATGGCCATCAACGAACCGACCGAAAGGTCAATGCCGCCCGTGGCGATCACCAGAGTCATGCCGACGCCGACGATCACGATGGTGCAGACTTGCGTGAGATTGACGGCGAGCGTCTGCGCGGTGGCAAAATTCGGCGTCACCGCCAAATTGAAGATGATCAGGAGAACAAGTGCCAAGGCAACGCCGTAGCGCTGGAAAAACAGTGCACGATCAACCACGGGCGGGTATCTCATTTTGAACAAGACCGGTCCCGTCATGGCCATGTGCCATTGCATGCATCACACCACTTTCGCTCATACTGCCGCGGTCGAACTCGGCAACCGAGCGGCCCTCACGCAGCACGAAGACCCGGTCGGCGCCTTCAACGATCTCTTCCAGTTCCGATGAAATCATCAAGACCCCAAGGCCCTCCGTGGCCAGCCGCCTGATCAGCGACTGAATCTCAGCCTTGGCGCCAACGTCAATGCCACGTGTTGGCTCATCGAGAATGAGCAGTTTCGGATTCATGCAAAGCCACCGGGCAAGAAGCACTTTCTGCTGGTTGCCACCCGACAGTTCCCGGATTTTCTGGTTGGGTCCGCTGCACTTGATCCCAATGTCCTTGATGAAGCGCAGCACCACTTCTCGCTGCTTGGCTTCATCGAGCATGCCGGAGCGTTTAAGGGCCGGCATCAGGGCCAGAGTCAGGTTCTCGGCAACCGTCATGCCTGGAATGATGCCTTGCGTCTTGCGGTCCTCTGAACAATAGCCCATGCCGGCGGCAATGGCTTCGGCGGGTCCCTTATAATTGGCAGATAGATTGTTGAAGGTGACACTACCTCCACTCTTCCGGTCGGCTGCAAAAATCGTACGGGCTGTTTCCGTCCGCCCCGATCCAAGCAGGCCGGCAAGGCCCACGATCTCGCCACGGCGTATGTCGACACTGACATCATGGACGCGGTGGCCGATCGCAATGTTCCTGGCGGTGAGGAGTTCTTCGCCCACTGTTCCGGCAGCACCTTCGAAAGCCGTGGCACCTTTCTTTTCGACTTCGGCCAGATCGCGGCCAAGCATGGCGGCCACGAGTTGGAGTTTCGATATGGTGGCCATGGGCGAGACCGCCACGGTCCGGCCATCGCGCATGATGGTGACGCGGTCGCACACCTGATAGAGTTCGTCCAGCTTATGGCTGACTAAAATCACCGCGACGCCCTCTGATTTCAATTGCCGGATGGTGCGCAGGAGAACGGCGACTTCCGCTTCATCGAGAGATGAGGTAGGCTCGTCCATGATCACCAGCCGCGCCTTGAAGGAAACGGCGCGTGCGATGGCGACCATCTGCTGGATCGCCGTCGAGAAGCGTTCGAGTGGTTCGCGCACATCAACTTTTACATCAAACCTGGCAAGCAGTGCTGCGGCCTCGGCATTCATTTTTGCCCAGTCTAGGAGGCCAAAGCCGCGGCGCGGTTCACGGCCGAGAAAGACATTTTCGGCAACTGACCGGTAGCCGATCAGGTTGATCTCCTGGAAAATCGTGCTGATGCCGGCGCGCTGGGCCTGCTGCGGCGATCCGGCAGTCCAGGGCGCACCATCGAATTCGATCGATCCGGAATCACGGACATAGGCGCCGTTGATGATCTTGATCATCGTGGACTTTCCGGCGCCATTCTGCCCCACCAGTGCCATGATTTCAGCTGGCAATACCTCCAGTGAGGCTTCAATCAGCGCGGGAACACCGCCGAAGCTCTTGGATATTGCCTGCATGGAAAGAAGGGGGGCGGCCATCTTGAATACCATTGAACACAAAAATGGGGTGGGAGCCAAGGGGCTCCCACCTCACATCGTGATTTGTGGAAGGCTTAGTAGGCTTCCGGCATATAGGCGGCGGCATTGTCCTTGGTGAAGACGCGGTCGGTATTGACCAGCCGCGGCTCAAGGGATTCACCGTTGCCGTATTTCTCGATGGCCGCGAAGGCCGCCGGACCGAATTTCGGATTACATTCCACGACGACCACGACTTTGCCGTCGAGGAGGGCCTGGGTTGCATCCTTCGTTCCGTCGATCGAGGCGATCATCAGGTCCTTGCCGGGAACCTTGCCCGCCGCTTCCATGGCGGCGATGGCGCCCATGGTCATTTCGTCGTTGTGCGAATAGAGCGCGGTCGCTTCCGGATGCGCCTGATAGAGGGTTTCGAAGACCTGACGGCCCTTGTCACGGGCGAAGTCGCCGGACTGGGACGCGATGATCTTCATGTCAGGATGATCCTTGATGTAGTCGGCAAAGCCTTTCATGCGGTCATTGGCGGGGGAGCTTCCGACCGTGCCCTGAAGTTCAATGATCAGGGCCTTGCCGCCGACAGCGGCGGTCAGCGCTTCGGCCGCCTGCTGGCCTTCCTTGACGAAGTCCGAACCGATGAAGGCCACATAGTCTTCACCGCCCTTGGCCAGCGACTGGTCGACGTTGCGGTCGATGAGCAGCATCGGGATGCCGGCCTTTTTTGCTTCCATAACGGCTGGAATAAGCGGCTTTTCTTCGCGCGGCG
>JBAVOA010000533.1:0-2311 GCA_049691635.1 Aestuariivirga sp.
TGGCCGACAACCGGCCGGATTTTGAGGCCACGGGCCAGGAGTGGCGCACGCCGCCGCTGTGGGGTCTTGGTTTGATCCCTGTCGTCAACAAACACGACCTGCTCCTGCATGATGGCCGTGCACGTGGGGTAGCCGAAGCCATTCTCTGGCATGGCGGCGAGGCGGAAAAGTCCCGCGAAGCATTCCGGCAAGCCGCAAAACCCGAGCGCGATGCGCTGATTGAATTTCTCAATTCGCTTTAGAAAGCGCGCTCTGCTTGCCCAGCAGGAAATTTCGCAACGCCGGGTCAGATTCCAATCCAATCGCCATCCCATAGGCCGCGATTGCCTCATTGATTTGCCCGGCCCGCGAAAGCAAGGCCGCACGGGCCGCCCAATAGGGCTGGAATTCCAGCAGTTCAGCATTTGCCGCAAGGTCCGGCAGTGCTGCCAGTCCGGCTTCCGGTCCTTCAACTTCTGCAACCGCCACCGCCAAATTTATGGCGACGACCGGAGACGAGGTCAATTTGAGAAGGCCCTTGTAGAGCGCAGCAATGGAGTTCCAATCCGTAACACCCGTAATCCGCCGGGCCCCATGGGCCGACTGAATTGCAGCTTCAAGCTGATAACGTCCAATAGCGCCAAGCGCCTCGGCCCGATGCAACAGCTTCTCCGCCTCATCGACCATTGCACCATCCCAAAGCTGTGTGTTCTGGTCGGCCAGGGGCACAAACGCACCATGCCCATCGCGGCGCGCAGTACGCCTTGAATGGAGGAACAGCATCAGGGCCAGAAGTCCCAAGGCTTCGGCTTCACTGGGAAGCAGATCAACAACCAGGCGGCCGAGCCAGATCGCTTCCGCTGCCAGATTGTTTTGAACATTGGCGGGATCATTCCACCCCTTGGTATAGGCCGCATAGATGGCCTCGAGCACCGCATCCAGCCTTTCGGCGAGTTCCGATTGCTCGGGCACACGAAACGGAATGCCCGCCACTTTGATTTTGTTCTTGGCCCGCGCCAGCCTTTGCCCCATGGCAGCGGGCGTGACCAGAAACGCCGAACCAATATCAGCGGCATCAAGCCCAAGGACCGTTTGTAAAATCAGCGGGGACCGGATGTTGGAATCTATCGCCGGATGGGCGCAGGCAAACATCAGGGCCAGGCGCTCATCGGGAATGTGTTGGTCTTGCAAAGCCATGGCTTCAAATTCCTCGGCCAGAAGCTGCAGATGATCAACCGACGCTTCGCCGCTCCGCCTGCGCCTCACCCCGTCAATGATCTTGCGCTTTGCCACCGCCATCAGCCAGGCCTCGGGATTTGCCGGGATGCCCTTGCGTGGCCAGTCAGCCAGCGCTGCGGCAAAGGCCTCCGACAGGGAATCCTCGGCTCCCGCCACATCGCGCGTTTGCTTGGCCAGATAGGCAATCAGCCTGCCGTAGCTGCTCCGCGCAACCTTCTGCGCCGCATCAAAGGCAAGCTGATCCGTCATTCATCCATGCATCGGCATGACGGGGCGCACTTCCATCGTGCCGTACTGGGCCCCAGGGCACTTCGCCGCCCAGCTGAGCGCCGCATCGAGGTCTTTCACTTCGATGACGTAATATCCGGCAAGCTGTTCCTTGCTCTCCGAATAGGGACCGTTCAGCACCTTGGTCTTGCCATCCTTGATGCGGACGGTGGACGCCGTTGAACTGGCCTCAAGCGGATTTCCATCTTTCATCACGCCGGCCTTCTGCAGGGCCTGGGTGTAGGCGGTATAGGCCGCAAACATTTGATCCATGTCGGCCTTGCTGGCTTTAGCCCGTCCCGATTCATCGCCGTAAATCATCAGCATGTATTGCATATTGAACTCCTCCACGTTGAACGCGCGCCACCATGACCGCTGCTATGAAGACGGTTCAGTATTGCGGATTTTGACAGGGTCCGGAAATTTATTTTGACCTGCAGAAACGCCAAGTTGCCAATATAATTTAATATTCCTGCAATATGCTTTTAATCCTTGACAAGTCACGCTCAACTGCCTATGTCCAGTCTGTCCATCCCGAAAGGGGTTCTGATCATGACAGTGATCTCAATCGGAGTGGATGTGGCACCTGAGGGTTGGAGCGTAACGTTCCTCCATCTCCCAGGGGCCTCCGGTGGAAGAAATTTCACCCCGCTGTTTGACATCGTGAAGCATACCCCAACGGAAGGGCATTCCCCTTTTCACCGGCAGGGGAGATTTGAGAGCCGATAAAAAACAATTTTGAGACTTCCCGCTCAGAGCTTAAATAAGAGCAATGAAAAGAATTTTTGAACTGCACAAAAAATGGATGGAGGATGAGGTTTATCGG
>JBAVOA010000534.1:0-2613 GCA_049691635.1 Aestuariivirga sp.
GCATAACGCTCTGGAATGGCTGGAAACAAGGCGCTGTCTGCGCCTTGTTTTGATCCCGGTTGCATGCATTTTAGTGTTGTTTTTCATGGGTTTGCCAAGTGCGAACGCCGAAGACGGCATAGTTGCCACCGGCGCCCGTGTGGGGGGTGACGAAAACCGCACCCGTTTCGTGGCCGATGTCTCCAAAACTGTGAGTTACAGTGTTTATGTTCTCCCTGATCCCTACCGCGTGATTATTGACATGCCGGATGTCAGGTTCGATCTCCCGCCCGGGATTGGCCGCAAGGTGCGGGGGCTGGTATCAGAGTACCGTTACGGGATGCTGGAGGAAGGCAAGTCACGGATTGTCATAGATACCATGGGACCGGTGCTCATTGAAAAATCGTTTCTGGTGGAGCCCCAACTGGGCCAACCCGCGCGAATCGTTGTTGATCTGGTGAAGACAACCGAAGAGGCCTTTGTCCGATCCTACAATTCCGAACAGGCGAAAATCCAGAATGACATTGCAGAATTGTCTGACGCCCCGGTGTCGCCGGCGGCACCGGAGGAAAAGGTCATTCTTCCCAGCAAGCGCGGCAAGAAAATCATCGTCCTTGATCCAGGCCACGGCGGCATTGATCCTGGAGCCATCAGCCGGTCTGGAACGCGGGAAAAGGACGTGGTCCTGTCCTTTGCCAACATCCTGCGCAAAGCCCTTCTGGCCACCGGCAAGTATGATGTCGTGATGACGCGCAGCGACGACAGTTTCGTGAGCCTGAAAAACCGGGTGGCTGTTGCCCGCGAAAAGGAAGCTGATCTGTTCCTCGCAATTCACGCCGACACCGTTAAGGGCAATGATGCCCGCGGCGTCACCCTCTATACCCTTTCCGACAAGGCCTCCGATGCAGAAGCAGAGGCGCTTGCCAAACGGGAAAACCGCGCCGACATCATCGGCGGATTGGATCTTGAGGCCGAGACCGAGGAAATTACCGATATTCTTATCGATCTGGCCCAGCGCGAGTCGAAGAACCATGCCATGTTCTTCTCCAAGAAGGCCGTGACCCATTTGAAACCTTTGACGCTCATGACCGGCAAACCCATGCGCTCGGCGGGATTCATGGTCCTGAAGGCCCCGGACGTTCCCTCCGTTCTGCTTGAACTCGGCTTTCTCTCCAGCGCGTCCGATGAGAAATTGCTGACATCCAGTGCCTGGCAGATGAAAATCGCCAAGGCCTTTGCCACCGCCATGGACAGCTACTTCGCCACTGAAATAGCTTCCCGGGCCGAGTGAGTCAGCCCTCGACGCGGCGCAGGAAAGTGCGCTCCTCCGATTGAATAAAGCGGTCGCGCTGGGCATAGGCGAAGTTTGCCAGGCTTTCCTCATCCACATGGAGCTGCGCCCGGTAAGCTTCGTAAGCCGCCAGACTGTCGAAGGAAATCAGCGCCCAGGCGATATTGTTGGTGCCTTCATGGGGCATGAAATAGCCCAGCAGATTGCCCCCGCAGCGCGGAATTATATTGGTCCAGGCCTTGGCATAACGCGCAAAGGCCTCACGTTGGAACGGATCGATCACATAGCGGATGAGAACCGTGACGCTCATCGGGGCTGCTCTGTCATGAGTGCGTTGATCTCGGCGTAGGGGATTGCCTCACGGGCAAAATTGAAGGTGCCCGCGTCTTTCATTTCCTGGGCGCCGGCGCTGAATGCGCCAAGGGCTGCCAGGTTCAGGCGCGAGCCGACGCTCACTCGCTTTGCCCCGGCATCTTGATATTGCTTCAATGTGAACGCGCCATTGGCCAGCACGTTCACCGGCCGTGTAACCGCCGAACAGACTGCGCGGATGGCTTCCAGGCTCGGCAGGCCGGGAGCGTAGAGCACATCGGCGCCGGCTTTCTCAAAGGCCTGCAGTCGCTTGATGGTATCATCCAGATCAGGCCGCCCATGCAGGAAATTTTCCGCCCGCGCTGTCAGCGTGAAATGAATATCCTGCGCGCGCGCCGTCTCCACTGATGCGGCAACGCGCTCAACCGCCAGATTGAAATCGCAAATCGGCTTCGTGTGGTCCCCTGTTGAATCCTCAATCGAGCCGCCCGCAAGGCCAATCGCTGCCGCGAGATGAATGGTTTCCGCCACCACGTCAGGCGAAGCGCCAAAACCATTTTCAAGGTCCGCCGACACAGGCAGGTGGGTCGCTTCAACGATGGCCCTTGCATTCGCCAGGGTTTCGTCGCGGCCCGCTGCGCCGTCGGGGCGGCCCAGCGCGAAGGCAAGCCCTGCACTGGTGGTCGCCAAAGCTTCAAATCCGAGATGGGCCAGGATTTTTGCCGTGCCTGCATCCCATGGGTTGGGAATGATAAACGCACCGGAGCGCGCGTGCAGGGCGTGAAACGCGGCTGCCTTTGTTTTTTGATCGGCCATTGAATACCTCCTGCGGGATTTTCTAGCGCCGGTGCCTGCACAAATGCTACGGTGATGGACGTATCAATTCTGAAACGCGCCATGCTACCAAAACGCCGGAGGCCGTCATGGTTCATATCGTCAACATCGCGGAAATCGGCGCGCTCGTCGGCGATCCGGCGCGGGCAAACATGCTGGAAGCGCTGATGGACCGCCGCGCTCTGACGGCAAAGGAA
>JBAVOA010000535.1:0-2796 GCA_049691635.1 Aestuariivirga sp.
GAAATCCGACTTCGACGCCACCATGGCGGTGCATCCCACGGCATCCGAGGAATTGGTGACCATGCGGGAAAAATGGATCTCCAAAAATTAATTCCCAACATATGAAAATACTCCTTGACACCGTACGGTCGATTGACTATATTTCGCTATATCCCAGAAATCCCGGTTACCCCGTGAGCGCAAGGTCCTTCGCAGAAGGGCATCGCTGAAATCCAATCGGCTTGAGCCATGGTACCCCACGTGCGGAACCGGTTTTGGGATCAGCACGAACCCATGCGGTTCCAGGCGTCCAGTCCGGCGATCTTGTAGGCCTCGGCCAGTGTGGGATAGTTGAAGGTGTTATCCACGAAGTAGTCGACTGTGCCCTTGAGATTGATCACCGCCTGGCCGATATGGATGAGTTCGGTTGCCCCTTCGCCCACGATATGGGCGCCGAGCAGGCGGCGCGTGCCAAGTGCGAAGATCAGTTTCAGGAAACCGGAACTCACACCCATGATATGGCCGCGCGAGGTTTCGCGGAAGCGTGCCACGCCGCACTCATAGGCCACGCCGCTGGCTTTGACCTGCTCTTCCGATTGCCCGACGGTGGAAATCTCCGGCACCGCATAGATGCCGTAGGGAAACGTCTCCGGCGGCGGGGCCAGGGCAATGCCGAAGGCATGGCAGGCGGCAACCCGCCCCTGTTCCATGGAGGTGGAGGCGAGGCTGGGGAATCCGATCACATCGCCCGCTGCATAGATATTGGAAACACAGGTCCGGAAGGTGGTGGCGTCAACCTTGATGCGCCCGCGGCTGTCGGCTTCCAGGCCGACCGTCTCGAGGCCAAGGTCCGCGACATTGCCGCTGCGGCCCGCGGCGTAGAGCAATATGTCCGAGCGCACCGTGCGCCCATCGGCGAGGCTGACTTCCACGCCATTGGCGGTGACCGCAATATCTTTCACGTCGCAGCCGAGGCGGATTGTCATGCCGCGCTCGCGCAACTGATGGATGAAGTCATCCACCAGTTCCCGGTCAACGAAATCCAGAATTGTATCGCGCGGTTCAATGAGGGTTACAGGCACATCGAGGGCCGAGAAGATGGTGGCATATTCAACCCCGATCACGCCGCCGCCGATCACCGTGAGGCTGCGCGGCAGGATCTTGATGTCGAGAATGTCGTCGCTGTCGAAGACGCGGGCCGTTTCGAAGGCAATGGAATCTGGCCGGTGCGGACGGGTGCCCACGGAAATCAGGGCGGTGGCAAATCCAACCTCGCTGACCTCGCCGTCTTCAGTCGTCAGGGAGGCGCGGCTGGGCCCAGAAAATTTGGCCGCGGCATGAACATATTTCACGCCGTTGCGCATGAACTGGTGCTGCAGGACCTCCACTTCATGGTCCAAGGTCTTGTGCAGGCGCGAGATCAGGTCCTGGGCCGAAATGTCTTGTTTGACCCGGTAGCCCCGCCCGTAAAACCCGCGCTCGCGGAAGCCCGAAAGATTGAGCACTGTTTCACGGAGCGTCTTGGAGGGGATGGTTCCGGTGTGCACCGAGACGCCGCCGAGCCTGCGGCCCTTGTCAACGACCAGCACGGATTTGCCCAGCTTCGCCGATTGCACGGCAGCCCGCCTGCCCGCAGGGCCGCTGCCGATCACCAGCATGTCATAGTCAGTCATAAGGCCAAACTCCGTTTCCCCTATCCGCAAGTCTAGCTGGCAAGTCTTGCCCCAGGTGTGAGTTAGTCCAGAATCTCGAACGACGCCTCAACTGTCTTTCCGTCATTTATTGGCAGAATGTCCTGCGGACAGCAGGACATGGCCACGATGCAGTCCAGTTCGGCGCGGAACACCACATAGTCGTTGGGCTTGGCCTGGGACACGCCCCATTCCAGCGCCCCGTCCTGACGCCAGGGAATGTTCATGAAGGTGTTCAATGACGCCGGTGTGTAGGGAAGATAAATGCCCAGTTCCGCGAGGCCGGCGTGCATGTTGTCCTTGCAGTTGTCGTGGTAGCTCGTACAGCCCAGAAGCCCGTAACGCTCATTGTCACAAGGGGCGATCAGGGTGTCATGCCGCCCCGGCGAAGTGTCGGCCTCAAGGGTGAGAATCGGACGCCTGCGGTTGGTGATCATCTTGTCGCCAACGATGGGATAGAGCCTTTCCCAGAAGGCGCGGCATTGTTCCATGCCCATGTATTCAAGCGGCGAACCCGCCCAGAATGCCCAAGTATCCACCACCTGCTTGCCATGCGGGTTCATGATCTTTATCGCCTGGCCCTTATTCAGCCGCGCTGCCTTGCCCCGGCGCGCCGGTATTGTGTGAATGTCGCCCATCTGCCTATGTTCTCCTTGATGCGGCAGATTAAACAGGCAAAGCGATGAACAGCAAGCAGGATCAGCTCGAAATCAACAAGGCCAATGTGATGGCGTTTTACGACCTCATGTTCAACGGCTGCCAGCCGGCCGAGGCGATGGCCAGATATGCGGGCGATGTCTACATTCAGCACAATGCCGAAGTGGCGGATGGCAAGGAGCCCTTCATCGCCTATTTCACGCAAATGGCGCAGGAATATCCGGGCAAGCGCGTGGAGTTCAAACGCGCGATCGCGGAGGGAAATTACGTGGTGCTGCATTGCCGCCAGATTTGGCCGGGTCTGCCTGACTATGCCGGCATTGATATTTTCCGGCTGGATGAAAAGGGTAAGGTGGTGGAGCACTGGGACGTCCTGCAGATCGTGCCCGATAAAATTGCCCATGGAAACGGCATGTTTTGACGCCTATCACAAAACTTTATTATTGGGGAACGTGCTGCTACAAGCCGC
>JBAVOA010000536.1:0-3236 GCA_049691635.1 Aestuariivirga sp.
CTCGCACAGAGTTACGTCACGGAATTGATGGACCGCGCGCGAATTGCCTGAGTTGATCCTGCATAATTGGCGGAGAGGGAGGGATTCGAACCCCCGGTACGCTTGCGCGTACTTCGCATTTCGAGTGCGACGCGATCGACCACTCTGCCACCTCTCCGCATCTTGAAAATTTGTGGTCGCCCCCGCTCAATAGCCAAGACAAGGCCCCCTGCCAAGCCCCCTTCGGCCGGTGGTTGACAGGAAAGCGGGACCTGCTAGAAACCGCCCAGACTTGAAAACAAAGGCCCATCATGACGATCGCCGCGTCAGTGCTGTCTTCACCTCCAATTGCCCGCGCAATTGCCGGGAATGGCTGCCTTTTTTCCACTTTCAAAAAACCGGCTAAAAAAACCGTTTAGCCTCATCCCTCGGCCTGATCGCTCTCGGGGGGTGGTGGCCGAAACCCCTTTGCCGAAAGCGGAACTGAGAGTTCCAGAGCGGGCGGATAAGACACTACTTCAAGGAGATTTCCATGGGTTACAAGGTTGCAGTCGTCGGTGCCACGGGCAATGTGGGCCGCGAAATGCTGAATATTCTGGCCGAACGCGAGTTCCCGGTCGATGAGTGCTTCGCCATCGCCTCGCGCAAATCCATGGGCGTGGAAGTCTCCTTTGGCGACAAGACCCTGAAGTGCAAGGACCTGGAGCAGTTCGACTTCTCCCAGGTTGATTTCGTCCTGATGTCGGCGGGCTCGGCCGTTTCCAAGGAATGGTCGCCGCGCATCGGAGCGCTCGGCCCCATCGTCATCGATAACTCCTCCTGCTGGCGCTATGATCCGGAAGTCCCCCTGGTCGTTCCCGAGGTGAACGCCCATGTCCTGGTGGAATACATGGCGCGCAACACCCGGCGCAACATCATCGCCAATCCGAATTGTTCGACAGCCCAGCTCGTCGTGGCCCTCAAGCCGCTCCATGATGTGGCCAAGATCAAGCGCGTAGTGGTGGCCACCTACCAGTCCGTATCCGGCGCCGGCAAGGAAGGCCTCGATGAATTGTGGAACCAGACCAAGGGCATTTTTGTAACCGATTCGCCAACGCCCAAGAAGTTCACCAAGCAGATTGCCTTCAACGTCATCCCCCATATCGATGTGTTCCTGGATTCCGGCGAGACCAAGGAAGAATGGAAGATGGTGGTGGAAACCAAGAAGATCCTCGATCCCAAGATCAAGCTCACCGCAACCTGCGTACGCGTACCCGTCTTCGTGGGCCACTCGGAAGCCGTAAACATCGAGTTTGAGCAGCCCATAACGGCCGATGAGGCGCGCGATATCCTGCGCGAGGCGCCGGGCTGCATGGTGATCGACAAGCGCGAGGATGGCGGCTACATCACGCCAGTTGAATGCGTGGGCGACTTCGCCACCTACATCAGCCGCATCCGCGAGGATTCGACCATCGAGAACGGCCTCAACCTCTGGGTCGTCTCCGACAATCTGCGCAAAGGCGCCGCCCTCAACACAATCCAGATCGCCGAATGCCTGATCAACCGCGGGCTGTTGAAAAAGGCCGCGTGATAAAACAGACAAGGCCGGGCAGATAATCGCCCGGCCCTGCCCTCTCCTGTCGCCGTGCCTTACATTTTTGGCAAGAGAACCTTGTCAATCACGTGGATCACGCCGTTTGATTGCTCCACATCAGCAATCGTCACGTTGGCAACGCCCCCGGCTTCATCGGTAACGGTAACCTTGTCGCCATCAACCTTCAGGGTCAACTCGCAGCCGCCCACGGTTTTCACCTTGTGCATGCCGCCATCAGCCTTGGTCATGGCCATTACGTCGGCAGCCATCGCCTTGGCGGGGATGACATGGCAGGCCAAAATCTTGACCAGGGTGTCCTTGGCCTCTGGCTTCAACAGGCCTTCAACCGTGCCGGCCGGCAGCGCGGCGAAAGCTTCATTGGTGGGAGCAAATACGGTGAACGGGCCGGCGCCCGAAAGTGTGTTAACCAGGCCAGCAGCCTTGACGGCGGCCACCAGCGTGGTGTGGTCCTTCGAGTTCACTGCATTTTCAATAATGTTCTTGGCGGGGAACATTTCCGCGCCGCCGACCATCGGGCCGGCAAAAGCGGAAGACGCGCTGAGACCGACGGTCAGCGCAAGCGCAATAAGGGAAGATTTGAACATGGCATACTCCTGTTTGATTTCCGTTGATTAACCAACACTGGCAGGAACGGGAGGGCTCCTGGCAGAGTTGCAGAAAAGTTAAAAACGTTTTTGTGATCACCCGTGATGGGCCGCTTTACCTCAACTCCGGCTCGTTCTTGCCTTGCGGGCTCCGGAGTGTGATAGGTTCGCCGGGCCTGTGGGAGATAAGCTTGGGGAAAGTCGTATTAACCTTTTCAATGTCGTTGGATGGATTTATCGCCGGGCCTGATATCAGCACGGAACATGCCATGGGTGTGGGCGGCGACCGGCTCCACAGCTGGATGTTCCAGGTGGGGCCTAAGAGCACCATCGACATGGGCATGGCCCGGGAGCTGTTGGCCAAGGTGGGCGCCGTGATCCTGGGCAAGCGGACCTTTGACGTGGGCCTTCAGCACTGGAACGACACGCCCTATCCGGTGCCGAGTTTCGTCGTCACCCACGAAAAGCGTGACGGGCTTGCCATGAAAAGTGCGGCCTTCACCTTTGTCAGCGACGGCCTTCGCAATGCGGTGGAAAAGGCCAAGGCCGCCGCGGCAGGCCGGGTCATCATTGTCATGGGCGCAGACGTCGCCCAGCAATTGCTGAAGGAGCGGCTTGCCGATGAAATCTACATCCAGCTCGTGCCCGTCCTGCTCGGCAATGGCATCCGCCTGTTTGAAAACTTCGGCGCGGCTCCCCTTGAACTAGTCTGTGACCGTGCGGTCAATTCACCCCACATCACCCACCTGAAATTCAAGATCGCCAAACAGTCAGGAACTTGAAGCAATCCCGCCGGTGGCAGCGCCGATCACGCACCCGACCTTGCCTTCCTGCAGCAGCGCGACCCAGCCCTTGCAATCCTCGGGGATCACGCTGCTCTTGGGCAGCATGATTTTGGCGGCATCGCCATGCCACATGCCCGCAGGCACCATTTTACGGACCACATTATAGTAGTCCACCGTGCTTCCGGCATTCTCGCCCTTCTTGATCTCCGAGGAAATCATGGGAGCAAAAGCCATAAGCCACAGGGTTGCTTCCTTGGTAGGTTCGCCCGCCGCAATGCTGATTGTCACATCGGT
>JBAVOA010000537.1:0-2175 GCA_049691635.1 Aestuariivirga sp.
GGCGGCCAGGCAACGCGTTACGGCGTGGGCGTGGGCAAGGCCGGCAAGTCGTGGTCGGGCGAGGCGGTGGTGAAGCGCATGGCGAAATGGCCGGTGTGGGTGCCGACCCCCGAGCATCTCGCCGATCATCCTGATCTCATCAAATACATCCACGGCATGCCGGGAGGGGCGGGCAATCCGATGGGGGCGCGCGCCATGTATCTCTACCAGGGCGAGGTCGACACGGTTTTCCGCATCCATGGCTCGATCAAGCCCGCCGATATCGGGCACAACGTCACCAAGGGCTGCATCAGCCTGCTCAACATCGACGTGATCCACCTCTATGACCGGGTCGCAATCGGCACCCGCGTCGTGGTGCTGTAGCGGGGGAGGTCACCCGTCCCGCCGCATGTACAGCGCGCTCACGATCCGCCAACCCTCGGCTGTCCGCACCAGTTGCACATATTCGATGTAGACCGCGCTGGTGACGGTTGCCGTCGCGATCTCGCCATGGACATCATCGACGCGGACCATGATGGCAAGGTCGGCGGGCCTTTCGGCCTTGCCCTCGCCATCGCGGGTCCAGGTGATCATTTGCGCGGCGGTCGACGGATCCGAAAGCTGCGCTCCCGCCGCTGTGGCACGGACACCGCGCTTGACGAGGTTGGGATGCACGGCGCGCGCCATGCGCGCCGCGTCGCCGTCGAACCATCCTTCGAAGTAGTCCAGCACGGTCGCGGTGATTGCTTCGGTTTCCATGGCAGCGCGAATCCTATCAGGTCCGGAGCTTCGGCGCAGCCGGAACCTGCTCGTTCTTGGCATACCTGCGCCCGGGCAGCGGGATGAGCATGCCGACCTGGGTCCGGTAATGGCGGTAGGTGTCGCCGAACATGGCGACGAGATCGCGCTCTTCGAACCAGATGCCGATCAGGATATAGCCGGTGGTGGCAATGGCAAAGAGCAGGTGGCCCGCGGTCATCACCGGCGTCGACCAGAAGGCGAGCAGGAAGCCGAGATAGATCGGGTGGCGCACGCGCTTGTAGACGAACGGCGTCTTGAACACCGGCTCCGGCGTTTGCCAGTTGAACAGGCGGCCAATCACCTGGCGCAGGCCGAACAGTTCGAAGTGGTTGATGAGAAAGGTGCTGAGCAGCAGCAGGGCCCAGCCGAGCCAGAACACCGCCTGCAAGACTGCGATGGCCAGCGGCGCCTGCACCGACCAGATGACGGGCTCGGGAATCGCCCGCCACTGCCAGCACAGCAGGGCAAGTGCGGCGGTGGCAAACAGCACATAGGTGCTGCGCTCGACCGCTTCAGGCACCATGCGGGTCCACCAGCGCTTGAAGCCGCGCCGCGCCATCACGCTGTGTTGCACGGCAAAGAGGCCGAGCAGCAGGACATCAACGGCAAGGGCTTCGGCAAGCGGTCCGGGCAGGCCGGAATCAATCGTCTTCGGCACGATGATGTTGCCGACAAAACAGATGGCGTAGAGAAAGGTTGCCAGAAAAAACAGATAGGCGATGAAGCCGTAGGCCATTCCAAAAATGCGCGACATGAAGTCCTCCTGTTGTGTTGGCGTGGGCGCGCCCCATCCGGAAGGGGGCTTGACACGCGCGGCCGGATAACGTGTAATTCGGTCGACCGACCTAATTATGCAAATACCGGCCGCGGCGTCAAGTGATATGTTTCGGCATCGCTGAAAAAGGGGAAGACATGGCATTGCGAAAACCCACACCGGCCAAGCCCGACTCCGAGGCGCGCCTGGCGCTTCTCGCCGCGGCGGAAACCTGCCTGCGCGCCCACGGCTATGCCGGGCTTTCAACCAGGCGCGTGGCCGACCTGGCCAGGATGCCGCTGAGCCAGATCCACTATCATTTCGGCTCGAAGGAAGCCCTTGTCCTGGCCCTCCTCGAATATCAGAACCGCAAGCTGCTGGACCGCCAGGCCGCAACCTTTGCTGCCGACGCGCCCCTGTGGAAACGCTGGGAAAAGGCTTGCGACCATCTGGATGAGGACCTCGCCTCGGGCTATGTGCGCGTGCTGCAGGAAATGATGGCCGCTGGCTGGTCCAATGCCGAAGTTGCGGCGGCGGTGCGAAAATTTCTCGGCGGCTGGTATGTTCTCCTGGGCGCCGTCGCCAAGGAAGCGATCACGAAATCCGGCGGGCTCGGCCCTTTGAAGCAGGATGATATTGCC
>JBAVOA010000538.1:0-7712 GCA_049691635.1 Aestuariivirga sp.
GGTTGCGCGTGGCCAACTGAAGCAAATCATCTCATTACGGTGATGCATCCAATTATGTGATCATCGGCTATCATTAAAGCAGTTGGTTCAGTCCCCTCAGGCCAACTTTAGTCCGCCAACGTGCTTGACTTGGAAACTGATGTCAAAGTCCCCCTTGGGTCAAAAGCGGTCGTGGCTAACGACAATGGCCAACGTCAGTTAGGGGACAGAAGCAGAAATTCAAACTCACCGACAGCTAAACTTCAAACTGACCCGCTACCAAAACAGCCGATCACTTCACAGCACCTGCCGTGAGCCCTTTCACGATGAAACGCTCGAGGAAAATGCCGATCAGAACGAGGGGCATGACCGCGGCGGTGGAGAGCGCTGCCATGGACCACCAGCTGATTCCTTGCGATCCGGTCTGGCTGGCCACCATGACCGGGATGGTTTTGGCGTTGGTGCTGGTGAGGAGTGCCGCGAAGAAATACTCGTTCCAGCATAACACGACCGCAAGAATGAATGCCGCCACCATGCCGGGCAGGGCAATGGGCAGGATGATGCGGAAGAAAGCGCCCCATATGGTACAGCCATCGACGAGGGCTGCCTGCTCAAGTTCGGTCGGGATGGTATCGAACTGGTCACGCATGATCCAGATCACAATTGGCAGCACTGTCAGCGTGTAGATGAGAATGAGTCCAATGATGCTGTCGAGCAGGGCCAGCTCCTTGTAGAGCACGAGAAATGGCATGGCCAAGACGACCGGTGGAAGAATGAGCTGGGAAAGGAAGAAAAAGGAAATGTCCTTGTTCCGCCAGGGGCCGAACCTGTATTGAAAGCGGCTCAATCCATAGGCCGCAAGCGAGCCGATGATCACGGCAAGGAGAGCTGCGCCCACCGATACCAGGACACTGTTCCGGAAGCGCAGCAGGAATTCATCACGAACCGTCGAGATTTGACCGATCGTATCCGGGGAAAGGCCGAGCGACCGCCAGCCTTTCCAGTCCGGATGAAACCGTCCGACCCAGGGAATGATATCGCCTTGCGTCACATTGACGGCAGTTTTGAAGGAGGTGCTGATCGTCCAGTAGATCGGAAACAGGCAGACAAAGGCCCACAGGAGCAGGGCTCCGTAGATCAGGATGCGGCTTCCCGCATATTTGAATTGCTGCGAACCGTCGGGCGCGTTGTTCATGTGGTATTTTCCCGCTGCATCCAGCGGCTGACGAATTTCAGCAGCAGGGAAATGAAAACAATGATGATGATGAGATAAACTTCGGCAATCATGGTGCCATAGCCGACATTGGAGCGTTCCCGGTACTCACGGTAGACAAAGCTCGACACCGTATCGGTTGCCCCGCCAGGCCCGCCTGAAGTTGTGTTGATGACGATATCGGCGAGTTTGAGCTGGAAGATGATGCGCAAGACAATTGCCGTCACACTCACCGGCAGCATCAGCGGAAAGGTGATCTGCCAGAATGATTGCCAGGGGGTGGCACCGTCAACCTTGGCCGCCTCCTGGACTTCCTTCGGCAGGGCCTGAAGCCCGGCGAGCAACAGGATCATGATGAAGGGAATCCACACCCAGGCATCGAGCGCGATGATGCTGAGACGGGCAATCCACGGCGTTGTGAAAAAGGCGGGGCTGTCCCAGCCGATATGCCGCATCAGGGAGGAAAGCGGCCCAAAGCGGAATTCCATCAGCGACTTGCCGATCATCCAGCTCACCGCCACGGGGCTCAGCATGAAGGGCAGCAGGAAGGCAATGCGGAAGAATTTCCGCGCTCGAATCTCGGCATTCAGCAGCAGGGCCAGCCCGAAGGCGATGGTGTATTGCACCAGCACGCCAAGGATATAGTAGACCATGTTGAGCAGCGCATTCCAGAAATAGGCGTCATGGATCAGGGTGCGCAGGTTGTCGAGGCCATTGAGCTTCGGTGGATCGAAGGCACTCAGGTTCCAGTCCGTGAAGGCGATATAGATTCCGAAGAAGGTGGGAAAGATCACCATGACAATGGTGAACAGCAAGGCGGGCAGGAGGAACAACGCACGGTGCCCGGCTTCGCCGCGGACCATGACTTGCCCAGCACCCAGGGCCACGGCCCAGAGAATATAGGCGTAAAGCACAGGTCGCCAATTTTCAAAGCCGGTTGCAATTGCGCCAGCCGAATAGAGGCTCTGGAAAATGATGATGGCGCCAAGCCCAAGGGAGGCGGCAATGATCAGGCCGCGTCCTGCCCTTTGGCGCCCTTCGGAAATGAACGGTGCGCCAACCTCTATGAGCTGTTCGTAAGCGACCGTGTGTGAGTTCTGCATCGTATTGAGTGTCTGCCGGCCGAATTAAAAATACAACTGGTGGCATGATAGCCACCAGTTGCGGTTTTGTAACGGGATTTGCGAGCCGGTCCGGTTAGCCGAGCGAAGCCTTGTAAAGTTCGATCTGCTTATCGCGGCCAATGCCGTCCGTGATCTTTTCCCAGGCTGCCGCAATCTTGTCAGCGCCGTCCTGGGCGGAAGACCCACCGGCCCAGATCTTGGACAGCTCATCCTCGGCAGCACTATAATACTGGAAAATGCCGGGAATGCGCGGTTCAATGGCCGCATTCGGGTGGTTGTAGGAATTGGCTTCCGAGTTGAGATATGACGTGATGAACGCTTCGTCGTAGCCCGCAGCAACCCATTCCTTGATGTCGAAATGGCTCTGCCGGTAGGGCTGGAAGCCGGAAGGATAGGCCGAACACCACAGCGAAATGTCTTTTCCGCCCAAGTGAGCTGCAGCACTCCATGCCGCCTTCTGCTTAACCGGATCAGCATCAACCCTCGCCATGACGTAAACGCCCCAGCCGAGATAGGCCATGTTGGGAGCATAATTCGCGCCGCTGGCAAGCTTGTCCCAGGCGCTCGTCTTCGAATTATACACGTCATCCGAGCCCGGAAGGATATCAAATCCCACGATGTCACCAACAACAGAACTGTCACTGGTCTTTGCGTTGGAACCAATGTCACCCCACCAGGAGAGCATGGACCCCGTGCCAGCGAGGAACTGCTGGAAGCCCGTTGTGCCGGGATCGGCATTGAGCTGGTCAGCTGGTTCCGATGGCAAGGCATCGATCACGTCCTGGATGGCGCGCACCCAGGCCGGATTGTTGACGCGTGGCTTCATCGTGTCGATATCAAACAGCCAGGCCTTGTCGTCCGGATGCTTGGCATAGGCCGTGGCCCGTGAACCAAGGAAGTAGAAGCCGAAGCCGCCCCAACCCTTGATCGGATCGAGATAGCCATAGGCATCCTGGCCGCCGATCTTTTTGCCCTTGAGGAACTTGGTGACTTCCTGAACCTTCTGCCAGGTCCTTGGAACGGCCCAGTCGCCCTCATGGCCTTCAGATTTCCAGGCGGCAGCAAGATCCGCATCGGCAAAATAGTCGGTGCGGTAGTTGAAGGTGTGGCAGTCGCCATCAATGGAGATGCGGTAGGTCTTGCCGCCCCAGGTCCCGACCGGAGCCTTGAGATAACCCACATAGTCATCCATTTCGATTTGCGTCTTGACCCAGTCTGGCATTTCGGAAGCCAGGCCCTTGCCGCACACGTCGCCTTCAAACGGTGCGCCCATTTCGATGATGTCGAAGTCAACAGTGCCGGTAGCAATGGATTGCTGCAGGCGCGCGTTGTAGTCAGCCTGGGCCAGATCGATCCAGTTGATCTTGGCGCCCGTATAGGCTTCCCAAGGCTTCAGGAAGCCGCGGAACAACAGGTTATGGAGGTTCTGGTTGTTGAGACCCATGAAGGTCAGCTCAACACCCTTGAATTCGCCTTCCTTCACGTTGGCCTTGGTGGCGGCGAGGCACATTTCACCGACCTTTTGCCAGTCAGCATCCGTGGGCGAACCCTTGCCGACCCCTGGAATCTGCAAAATCTGCGCCCGCAAGTTGTCTTCGGCGCGCACCGATGTTGTCATGGCACCCAGTGAGCCGGCAACGCCTGCCGCTGAAACCGCAGCCGAGCCCTTGAGCCAGGTGCGGCGGTTCATCACCATACGGTTATAAAGTTCAATCTTCATTGTGGATCCTCCCAGTACTCAAATTCGTCTTTTCATTTTTGCGCTGTCGATGTTGTGTTTTGGAGTTGTTAATGCGCCGGGGGCGCAATAGTTTCGACAGGTGGCAATGCTCTTGATACTATGCGTCCGGTTTGTGCGATGTCAATTCATGCAGGGGCGTCCGAACGGATATATTTAGGTAATCAAACCAAGGTGATGCTGCTGCATTGCACAATTTGTGGGAGAAACAATGGCTGACTCAGAACAACGCTTCGCAACGCGATTGAATTCGTTTCGATCAAAAAACAGCGGCGCACTTTCTGCCGAGCAGGCGGTGCGGGCAGTGGCAGATGTTCCGGGGATTTCGGCCGTTGAATTGAACTACCCGCAGCATTTCGCAGGCGACGGCAACAGGTCCATTCTTGCAGCGGCAGGAGATGCGGGGCTTGCCGTGACGGCGCTCAATCTGCGCTGGGACGGACCGGACTTTGTCCATGGCGCTTTCACCCATCCAAAACCAGAGAACCGCGCACGGGCAATCCGCCTGGCCTCGGAAGCGGTTGAACTGGCAGGGCAGAACAACATCGGCCATGTCATCCTGTGGATGGGCCCCGATGGCTACGACTACCCGTTTCAGGTCGATTACCGCGCCTTATGGGATATGGAAATTGAAGGTTTCCGCCAGGTCGCGGCACACAATCAAAAGGTTCGCGTGAGTGTCGAGTACAAGCCCAGCGATCCGCGCCGGACCTCGCTTATCCGTTCTATGGCGGATTCACTTCTGGCGGTTCATGATGTCGGCCTTTCCAATTTTGGCGTAACGCTCGATTTCTGCCATGCCCTGATGGCCGGCGAGCAGCCGGCAGCAGCGGCAGCACTCGCATTGCGCACGGGAAAGCTCTTCGGCGTGCACCTGAATGACGGCCATGGCCCGGCCGATGACGGGCTGATGGTCGGTTCCGTGCACCCGTGGCATACGATCGAGCTGCTGGCAGAACTCCGCAATGGCGGTTTTTCGGGAACACTCTATTTTGATACATTCCCGGACCGTGTCGACCCGGCCCGGGAATGCGCAACCAATGTGAAAACCATCCAGCGCATGCTGCACCTCCTTGACCAGGTTCCCCTGGCGGACCTGCGCCAAGCCCAGGCGGCACAGGACGCCGTGACGGCAACCCGGATCATGCAGGAGCTGTTTTTCGATGAATGATAATGAGGAACCTACCGCCATCGTGCTCGGCAGCGTCCACATGGACCTCATTGCAACAGCCCAGCGATTGCCCGGGAAGGGTGAATCCGTCGTCGGGCAAAGCTTCGCCATATCCCCCGGTGGCAAGGCAGGAAACCAGGCCTGCCAATTGGTCAAGTGCGGCACAAGCACGTCAATTTTCACCCGCCTTGGCGACGACATGTTCGGCCGCCAGCTGTTTGAACACTTGACCTCAAGGGGGGTTGATCCCTCGCTCATCACGGTTGATGCCTCAGCGCCCACCGGCGCCAGCACGGTTTTTGCCGGAGAGGGCGACTATTCGTCAATCATCGTCAGCGGGGCGGCCGGCAAGCTTACCCCGGCGGACATTGAGGCCCAACGCGCTGCTCTAGAGAAGGTTGACGCGCTCGTCCTGCAACTGGAATTGCCGGTTGCAGTGTCTCTCGCTGCAGCACGCATCGCCAGGGCCAAGGGACGCCATGTCGTCCTGAACGCCTCGCCAGCACCCGATAGCCTGGCTGAAATTCCGAAAGAACTGTTGCAGGCGATTTCTGTTCTGGTCGTCAATTTCTTCGAAGCCGGAAGACTTCTCGGGCGCGCATTTTCGAATTCCGAAAGCCCTGCCGCGGCTGCGGAACTCGCAAAGAAAACCGGCATTGAGTTGGTGATTGTCACCGCCGGGGCTTCCGGCAGCGCGGCGGTTCACCGCGGTGAAGCTGTGTTCCAGCCAAGCTATTTCGCCAAGGTGATTGATAGCGTTGGGGCGGGGGATGCCTATCTTGCGACACTTGTGACGGCCCAGCTCGAGGGCCTAGCCCTGCCGCAATCCCTGAAGCGCGCTGCAGCGGCGGGTGCGCTCGCCGTATCGCGGGCCGGGTCATCAGCCGGATTGATCTCGCGCCAGGACATCAACCAATTTCTCGGCGCCTGAAGGCGGTTAATTCCCGAGATCCCTCATCAGGTCGCGGTTGCGGTCATAGAGTTCGCGAAACACACGGTAGTGTCTGCGATAGGACTCCGTATGTTTGGTGTTGCTGACAATTTCTGACACAACGGGATTCCAGGCCTTGATGTCCTGTGCCTTCACATCGCCCACGGCAAGGGCCGCCAGAAACGCATCGCCATAGGAAGCCCCCATGGATTTTTCGCTGAGAATTTGGGTTCGTCCGGACACATCCGATGTGGCCTGCGCCCATGCCCGGTTTTTTGTGCCGCCACCAACGGAAAAAATATGCCGCGGGGTTTCGCCGACCGCGTCAAAGGTTTCGAGGATATGGTTTGTCCCGCAGGCAATGCCCTCAAGCGCGGCGCGGTACAGATCGCCCCGGGTGTGCGTAAGGTTCAATCCGAAGATCACGCCTTTGGCATGGGTGTCATGGATGGGTGTGCGCTCGCCTGAGAAATAGGGCAGCATGACCAGACCGTTTGCGCCCGGTGGGGAAGTTTCCGCTTCCGCCGCGAGTTGCTCCATGGCCGCTGCCGGGGCAAGTTCGCGTGCCAGCGTGTCGCGGAACCAATGGGTCAGTGTCCCGCTCGTGGCAAGTCCAGCCATGGACGCGTGCTGGCCGGGAAACAGCCAGGGCGCATACCACAACCGGCCATCCTTGACCCGCTTTGACGTGACAGCGATGATGAAGATGGTGGAGCCATACATGAGCATCATGTCGCGCGGCTCCAGCACGCCAACGCTGATCGCTTCCGCCGCCGCATCAATCGTGCCGCAAATGACAGGCGTTCCCTCCGCTAGTCCTGTTTCCCGCGCCGCCTTCGCGGTCACCGCGCCAGCAATATCGGTCGTCCAGGCAATGTCGGGCAGACGCTCCAGCGGAATGATGTCCGGCGCCAGTTCATCGCTCCATTTGAGCTGTTCTGCCGAATAGAGCGGGGCGGCATTGGCCGCCGAATAATGGTCGATCACAAATTTGCCTGTGAGCCAGAAGACCAGATAGGACGTCGACGTCAGAATCTTGTGGGTGTTGGCAAAGATGTCTGGCCGGTTGCGCTTGAGCCAAAGGATTTTCGGTCCCACCGACTGCGAGGTGAGCGCATTCCCGCAGTAGTCAAGAATCCGCTCCGCCCCGATCTGCGCCGTGAGATCGTCAATTTCCTTTACCGATCGCGTGTCCACGCCGTAGAGGACCGCATTCATCAGCGGTTCGCCGGCCTTGTTCACCGGTAGCATGCAGGGTCCGATGGCGCTGGTACCCACAGCCTTGATCTCGCGCGGATCCACCTTGCTGTCGGCCAGGAGCTTCTGGCAAATTAAGGTGAAATCGTCCCACCAGTCCTCAACCGGCCGGTGTTCCGCCCAGCCCACCTGGGGAACCAGCATCTTATGAGGCTTGGCAGCCCGTGCAATGATGTTGCCGCTCTGATCGGCCAGAATTCCTTTCGACTCGAATGTTCCAATATCGATGCCGAGGTAATACGTCATCAGGTGTAGCGGTCACGATCAAGGGAAAATGAAGCATCGATCCTGGTGATTCC
>JBAVOA010000539.1:0-12170 GCA_049691635.1 Aestuariivirga sp.
GGCGATGACCTTTTGCCCGCGGTCGTGGCCATCCTGGCCCATCTTGGCGACAAGGATGCGGGGCGCACGGCCATCCGCCTCCTTGAAGGCTTCCACCGCCCGCTTGGCCATGTCGATTTTCTGCAGGTCGCGCGATGAGGCCACATAGACGCCCTTGCTCACCCGCGTGCTTGCCACATGCCGGTTCCAGACCTTTTCAAGAGCGAGCGAAATCTCGCCAACTGTGGCCTTGGCGCGGGCCGCATCAACCGCCGCCGTCAGCAAATTGCCCTCGCCGGTCTTGGCGACAAGCGAGAGCCGATCCAGCATGGCCTGGCACTGGGCGGGATCGCGCTCGGCTTTCAGGCGCTTGAGTTTTTCAATCTGGCTGGCTCGCACCGCCGAGTTATCGACTTTGAGAATGTCGATTTTAGTCGCATCGGAATTGCGATATTTATTCACGCCGACAACGGTCTGCTCGCCCGCGTCGATGCGGGCCTGGGTACGCGCTGCCGCTTCCTCGATCCGCAGCTTGGGGATACCAGCTTCGATGGCCTTGGCCATGCCGCCCATTTTTTCGATCTCTTCGATATGGGCCCATGCCTTGGCCGCGAGGTCGGCGGTGAGTTTTTCGACGAAATAGCTTCCGCCCCAGGGATCAATCACCCGGCAGGCGCCCGCTTCCTGCTGCAGGAAAAGCTGCGTGTTGCGGGCAATGCGCGCCGAGAAATCCGTGGGCAGCGCCAGCGCCTCATCAAGCGAATTCGTATGCAATGATTGGGTTCCGCCTTGCGTTGCCGCCATCGCCTCGATGCAGGTGCGCGTCACATTGTTGAACACATCCTGGGCCGCCAAACTCCATCCGCTCGTCTGGCAATGGGTGCGGAGCGACAGCGAACGCTCGTCCTTCGGCGAAAAGCGTTTCATCAGCGTGGCCCAGATCACCCGGGCGGCCCGCATCTTGGCCACCTCCATGAAAAAGTTCATGCCGACGGCCCAGAAGAAGGAAAGCCGCGGCGCGAACGTGTCGATGTCCATGCCGGCAGCCACGCCGGCCTTGGCATATTCAAAGCCGTCGGCCAGTGTATAGGCGAGCTCCAGATCGGCGGTGGCTCCCGCTTCCTGCATGTGATAGCCGGAAATCGAAATCGAGTTGAACTTCGGCATATGCGCCGAGGTGTATTTGAAAATATCCGAGACGATCCGCAGGGAATGCTGCGGTGGGTAAATATAGGTGTTGCGCACCATGAACTCTTTCAGGATGTCGTTCTGAATGGTGCCGGAAAGTTTTTCCGGCGGCACGCCCTGTTCCTCGCCCGCCACGATGAACAGCGCCAGAATGGGAAGCACCGCGCCGTTCATCGTCATCGACACGGTCATCTTGTCCAGCGGAATGCCGTCAAACAGCGTGCGCATGTCATAGATGGAATCGATGGCCACGCCCGCCATGCCCACATCGCCCGCCACGCGCGGATGATCCGAGTCGTAGCCCCGGTGGGTGGCCAGATCGAAGGCGATGGAAAGACCCATCTGCCCCGCCGCCAGATTGCGCCGGTAGAAGGCGTTTGAATCTTCCGCTGTCGAGAACCCCGCATACTGCCGGATAGTCCATGGCTGGGTGGTGTACATGGTGGGGTAGGGGCCGCGCAGATAGGGCACGATGCCGGGATAGGCGTCGGCGCAAGGTTCACCGGCGCCATAACGCGGAGAAATCTCAATCCCCTCCGCAGTTTTCCATGGGGTGGCGGAAAGATCAGGAATGCGGCTCATGGCAACACCTCGATGGCCGCGTCGAATTCCTTGGGCAATTGGTAAGCTGAAGTTCCAATGACCGGATCGCTCGCTTTATTCGCGGCATCAAATTCCGGCAACTTGCCGGTCTTTTCGATACCTTGAAAAATGCTCCAGGCGCGCTCGCACAATTCGTGGGTGAGGCTTTCCACATAGCCCGCGCCGGAAGCCGGATCAGCCACCCGCCAGAGCTGGGATTCTTCCAAAAGAATGAGCTGCGTGTTGCGCGCCATGCGCCGGGCAAATGCATTGGGCACACCAAGCGCTATGGAAAACGGCAGAACCGTGAATGTATCGGTGCCGCCAAGGCCTGCGCCAAACACGGCCGCCGTGGCGCGCAGGATATTTGTGTGGGGATCGAGCTTCGCCATCATCCGGCGCGATGTCTCACCATGCAGGCGCAAAGGCTGGTATGCAATCCCGCTGGCCTCCAGCAGCCTTGCCCACAGCAACCGGATGGCACGGAACTTGGCGAGTGTCAGAAACATATCCTGATTGGCGGCCAGCGTAGCACCCACCGCCGCCTCCGGCGACAGCTTCTCAAACTTGCGAAGTGCCCGGACAATCTGCGACAGCACGCAAGCCAGTTCCTGCGCTTCGCTTGCGCCTTGCGCATGGAACACGCGGCTATCGGCCTCCAGAAACGGTCCGGTGAACCCTTGCGCCACCAGGGCGGCGACACGCCCGCTCTCGTGCAGGCCGAAGGAAACCCGCAGCCGCGCCGGATCGATGGGATGGCTTTCGACATGGGCTGCGAAAGCTTTGGCCAGTCCGCCGCCGCCTTCAAGCCGGATCTCGATGGCATGCAGCGCCACATCGTGCAGCACATGGGCCAAATCCGCATCGCCATTGACGATGCAGAGTCCGCCCGCGCCGTTTTCCAAGTCATCGAGAGCCTGGGCATTGGCCTTGGCAGCATCGGGATGATCCACCCGCTGCATGACGGTCCATGGCCCGTGGCTGGCCCGCTCGGCGCGCGGGCCATGAACCTGCTGATACAGCGGCTCAACGATGATGCCATCCGTTGTACGGCCAGTCAGCTTGTCTGCACGTTGGCCCTTGAGAACAGCGGCCACGCGGGCCTGCCACATCTCCCGCGATGGGTCCGGAAAATCATTCATGGAGGCAATGCTAGTGCGCAATTCAGCCCTGTCAATTGGCCCTTGGATTAGGTAAATGGGCGGCCAAATCAGGCTCCAATTCGGGATTGAGGAATAGCATGAGCGAGAACGCAATTTTTCTGGGCAAAAGCGACAAGCGCGAAGAACTGTTCATTCCCATGGCCAACCGCCACGGGCTGGTGACCGGCGCCACCGGCACCGGAAAAACCGTGACCCTGCAGATCATGGCCGAAAGTTTCTGCAAGGCTGGCGTTCCGGTGTTTGCCGCCGATGTGAAAGGCGACCTCTCGGGCATTTCGCAAGCCGGCACGCCCCAGGATTTCCTCACCGAGCGGGCCAAGAAGATTGGCTTCGATGATTACGGCATGGCAGCCACGCCCACCATCTTCTGGGACCTGTTCGGTGAGCAGGGCCATCCCATCCGCACCACGATAAGCGAAATGGGCCCGCTCATGCTGTCGCGCCTCATGGGGCTGACCGATGCCCAGGAAGGCGCCCTCAACATTGCCTTCCGCATTGCCGACAATGAAGGCCTGGCGATCCTTGATCTCAAGGACCTGCGCGCCCTGCTGGCCGACCTGGCCAGCCGCGGCAAGGAAATCACCACCCAATACGGCAATGTGAACGACCAGACCATCGGCGCCATCCAGCGCCGGCTGGTGGTGATTGAAGAGCAGGGGGGCGACAGGTTCTTTGGCGAACCCGCCCTTGATATCAAGGATCTGATGCGCACCACGAGCGGCGGCCGGGGTTACATGAACATCCTCGTTGCCGACAAGCTCATGTCCTCGCCCCAGCTCTATGCCACCTTCCTGCTCTGGCTCATGTCTGAACTCTTTGAAAAAATGCCGGAGGTGGGCGATCCGGAAAAGCCGAAGCTGGTGTTCTTCTTTGACGAGGCGCACCTGCTGTTTGACGATGCGCCTCCGGGACTGATCCAGAAAATCCAGCAGACCGTGAAATTGATCCGCTCCAAGGGCGTGGGCGTATATTTCGTGACGCAAAATCCGCTCGATGTGCCCGACAGCGTGCTTGAGCAGATGGGCAACCGGGTGCAGCATGCGCTCCGCGCCTATACGCCGCGCGACCAGAAGGCGGTGAAGGCTGCCGCCACGACCTTCCGCCCCAATCCCGCGTTTGACACGGAAAAAGCCATTACCGAATTGGGCAAGGGCGAAGCCCTGGTCTCAACCCTTGATCTGAAGGGAGTGCCCTCCATGGTGGGCCGAACCCTGATACGACCGCCGGCTGGCCGGATGGGCCCGATCACCCCGGACGAACGCAAGAGCGCCATCGGCAATTCCCCGGTTTTCGGCCAGTATGAAAAGACTATCGACCGCGAGTCGGCCTACGAGAAGCTGCAGACGAAGACCGGCGCCCGCGCCGCGGCCGACCAGCAGGAGCAGGCCGACAGGGTTCAGGCCAAAGTGGAACGTGCAGCGCCCCGCGAGCGTGAATCCGTCACTGACCGTTTCATCAAGAACGCGGCCTCAAGCGTGGGCCGCCAGCTCGGCACCAGCGTCGCCCGCTCCATCGGCAACGCCCTGGTGCGCGGCATTCTGGGCGGTCTCACGCGGCGATAGCTGTCGATCTGCTCACGCGAATGTGCTGTGACGTGATTGTCCCGCGCACGGCTTGTCTCTTATCGTCCCGGCAACAGGAGTTGATACATGCGCAGATTGTTGTTCGCCGCGATTCTGGCGCTGGTCCTGAATCCTGTTGCCGTCTTGGCCAAGACCGACATGGCGGTGTTCGCCGGCGGCTGCTTCTGGTGCGTCGAGAAGGACATGGACCACCTCAAGGGCGTGGTTGCGACCATATCGGGCTATGCCGGCGGCACGTTGAAGAACCCCACCTATGGAAACCACGAAGGCAGCGTCGAGGCCGTACAGGTTGAATTTGATCCGGCCATTATTCCCTATGATGTGCTGGCGGCCCGTTTCCTCCGCACCATCGATGTGACCGATGCGGGCGGCCAGTTTTGCGACCGGGGCGACAGTTACACCACAGCGATTTTCACCACCACACGCGCGCAGAATGCGCTTGCGCAAAAAGCCGTGAAAGACGCCGAAGCCAAGCTTGGCCGGAAAATTGTAACCCCCGTTAAAGTTTCCAGCGCCTTCACCCCCGCCGAGGACTATCACCAGAATTATTACCTGGGCCAGAACCGCATTCTCACCCGCTTCGGCTACATCAGACAGGCCGATGCCTACGCGCGCTACCGCAAGTCCTGCGGCCGCGACGAACAGGTGCGCAAAGTCTGGGGCGATGCCGCCTATGGTGCGGGCAGCTAACGGCGGTAAAATTCATTTTTGTCAGGGAAGGGGAGAGAAATTACTCCCTCCCCTTCTGATGACTCAGGCGCGGGCGGCGGATAACCCGGAACTCAGATATCCAAGCACGATTGCGACAAGAAACAGCGCGGGAACATCGCCGATCATATGGCCCATCTCATGGCCATCGGCCATGGCCTGCACCGCCATCACGCCGCCATGGGCCACACTTGACCAGATGGCAAATGAAATCAGGCTCCGGTGTTTTTCCGGATCGCGCGAAGCGATGATCAGAAACACACCCAATACGGCATAGACGGTGCAAATCATCTGCAGGTAATAGGTCCCTTGGCCGGCGTGCCAGATCCAGCCGGAGGGCCATATCAATCCCATCGGATAGATCAGCAGGAAGATGAAGCCGAAGGCCGCCAGGGCGATCTTCAGAAGCGATTTTTTTGTTTCAGTATCCATTTTGAACTCCTTACGCGCGGGAAGCTACACGCGGACCGGAACGGCCGGATAGTACTGATTGTGTACTGGTTCCGGTCCGGTGCTTACACGCCGCCGCGCTAGATAATCTCATCCTCGTCAAGCGGGGCTTGCTCCATGTCGGTCCGCTTCATCCGCGCCACATGGAACAGGGCGTCGCCGCGGTTGACGATGGGGAGGTTGGTGCGGCCCACGACGATGCCGTCGTCCTCGGCAATGATAGCCACGCTCAAATCCCCGAGTGGACTTGAAATCTCCCCGATGACCGCGTCCTTTGCAACCCGCGCGCCAATGTCGATGGCGCTGCGCAGGACGCCACCCTCGGGCGCGCGAAGCCAGGAGCTGGAATATGAAATGGCCGGCACCGGTACGGGCTTGGTTGTCCTGAGCGGCACAATCATGTTGAGCGAGGCCATGACATTGAGAATGCCCCTGACGCCCACATCGATGGCGGTTTCGTCAAAGCGCAGGGCCTCACCCGCCTCGTAAAGCAGCATCTTCACGCCGTTATCGCGGGCGCACTGGCGCAGGGTGCCGTCCCGCAGCTTGGAGACAAGGATGACGGGCGGTGAAAACTGTTCGGCCAAGGCCATCAGTTCGGGCTCGTCGGGCGCAATGCGGATTTGCGGAAGGTTGGAGCGGTGCAGCGCTGCCGTATGCAGGTCAATGCCATATTGCGAGCGCAGCACCACTTCGTTCATGAATAGGTCGGCCAAAAGACTGGCCAGTGATCCGTGGTCGGAGCCGGGGAAGGAGCGGTTGAGATCGCGCCGGTCTGGCATGTAGCGCGAGTGATTGAGAAAACCAAAGGCATTGACAATGGGAACCGCAAGCAGCGTCCCGCTCAACCTTTTCAATGCCGGATGCTGGGTCACCCGCCTGACGATTTCAACCCCCAAAATCTCATCGCCGTGAACCACGCCGGAGATAAAAAGCACTGGCCCCGGCTCCGTGCCGTTGATGACATGGACAGGCAGGTTGATTGGCGTATGGTTGGCCAGCACGCTGATCGGCAGTTCCACGGTTTTGCGCGCGCCGCGCCGTACTTCTTCCATCCCTATGGTGAACGCCATCATCCCTTGCCCCGTGTTTTGGTTTTGTTTGGTTCGGCATTGCGCTCGAGAAACTCCAGGATTGCCTTGGCCACGTCAACGCCCGTGGTCTTTTCAATGCCTTCAAGCCCGGGTGACGAATTCACCTCCATCACCAAAGGCCCCCGGTTCGAGCGCAGCAGGTCAACGCCCGCCACATTGAGGCCCATGGCCTGGGCGGCCTTGAGCGCCGTGCTGCGTTCAAGCTTGGTCAATTCCACTTCAACGGCCTTGCCGCCGCGATGCAGGTTTGAGCGGAAATCCCCCTTGGCGCCGGATCGTTCCATGGTGGCCACCACGCGCCGGCCCACCACAAAGGCCCGGACATCCCTGCCCTCGGATTCCTTGATGAATTCCTGCACCAGGATGGCAATGCCGACGCCGTTGAAGGCGTCAACGACCGATCTGGCGGACTTCTCTGTCTCGGACAGCACCACGCCGATGCCTTGCGTGCCTTCCAGAAGCTTGATGACGACAGGAGCGCCGCCGACAATTTGCAGAACGTCATCGGTGCGCCTGGTGTCCTTGGCAAAGGCCGTGACCGGCATGCCCACCCCCTCACGCGAGAGGATCTGCAAACTCCGCAGCTTGTCGCGCGAGCGTCCGATGGCCACCGATTCATTCAGGGGGTAGACCCCCATCATTTCAAACTGCCGCAGGACGGCAAGGCCATAGAAGGTGTGGGACGCGGCGATCCGCGGGATCACCGCATCGAAGCCCGTAAGCTTTTCGCCGAGATAGCGCAGTTCCGGCTTTTGCGAAGTGATGTTCATGTAGCAGCGGAGATAGTCGATGGGCACCATTTCATGGCCCCGGGCGATGGCCGTTTCCATCAGCCGCTGGTGCGAGAAGAGTTTGGGGTTGCGCGTGAGCAGGGCAATTTTCATTTGGTCTTCCGTTTGGTGCGCGAAATGAGGAATGAGCGGCCGGGATGGACGATGAACCGTCCGCGGATGGCGGCCCGTCCCAGCAGCATGGGAACTCCCATGTCGGCGCGGTCGGTCAGGGTGATTTCCGCAAGGAATTGTTCCGTGCCAACGGAAATATCCGTTTCAACAACGACACGCACTTCACTGTGGCCGCTGGTGCTTTTCACCCGGCGCTGGCCCTTGATGGGCAGCTCGAAATGGTGGTTCCGGCCATTCAACGGAATACAGAACCGCACGTGATGGCCCCGCACAATGATATCTTCTGCATGCAGCGCTGCCGATCTTGCGCCCGTATCAATCTTGGCAATCAGCGGCCCCAGACCCAGCTTCGGCAAATGCACCCGCTCCCGCCAGCCGATCAAACTGGGTACGGCCGGGGCGTGAAGCTTGGATTTCAGGCGCGGCATGGGAATCGCAAACGAGTCATTGTGGCGCAATCTAAGCCCCACAATTCAGTCCAACACAAGCGCTTGCTTCCCCGGACATCGCACGGTTCGCAGGCTGCGGGCGCGGCACTAGATCCCGAAATCGGCAAGCAGGTGGCGCGTCGCGGCGTCAAAGCGCGCCATGCCGCCGTGGGACCTGGCCATCATCATCGAACCTTCCAGCGAGCCGATGATAAACTGTGCGGCCTCAGCGGCTGATCCGTCGAAGCGCAGGCTGCCGCTGGCACGCCCACTTTCAAGCACACCAATGAGCCAGCGCTCATTCAATTTAAAAAACTCATCTAAAGCCGTCTGCATGGTCTTCGGCAGGGTCACAAATTCTGCTGCCAGCATGCCGCACAGGCACATGCGCTCGTCGGCCAGGACGTGCGAATAGATGTCCACGTAGCGCCGTATATTTACTGCAGCTCCGCCGCCTTCAAGGTCAATGGCCCCGAGCGCTCGTTCAAAGGAATCCTCATAGCGTTCAATCAGCCTGACGCCGAGATCGGCCTTCGAGGCAAAATGATAGTGCAGGCTCGCTTTTGACACGCTCAAGGCGCTGGCGATGTCGGCATAGCTGAAGGCGTTGAAGCCACGGGTTTGCACCAGGCGCTGAGCGATATCCAGGATCTGCTGCGAGGTGTGGGTGCTGTCGGATTTCTGGTCCAAGGGCTTGTTCCTGCGATTCCCGGCTGCTCTGACATCGATGAATCACAGCCCTGTGTATCCAGATATATATTTCTATCTACTAGTTGACAAGTTACCTATCAGTAGGTAATCAGATTTTGCTTGGGTTTGCTGACCCGCCTCGCCTGGTGCCCGTGAACCCCCGCGTTCCGCATTCGTGCAGTGCCTCAAATCAACATGTTGAACCAGATCAAGGGAGGTCTCTATGAGCCAGAACTCGCCGACAATTGCCGGTATCCGCAAGGCAGTCGAAACCCGCGACGCCAAAAGCCTGAAGGCGCTCTACGCCGCCAATGCCGTATTGACCATCATCGATACGGACAATCCGCCAAGCAAGCCGCGCACCATCAATGGTGCCAAGGACATCGGAAGCTTTCTCGATGATGTTTACAGCCGCGACATGAAACATACGCTTGACCATGGCGTCGTCGACGGCAAGCACTTGGCCTTCGTCGAGGGCTGCAGTTATCCCGATGGCACCCATGTCATTGCCTCGACCATGGCCGAGCTTGGCCCCAACGGGATTGTCAAGCAGACCATCGTTCAGGCCTGGGACAGCTGACACCAAATCAAAAGGCACATAAATCTAGGGAGAAAATCATGAAAAAGCTTATGATACTGTCCGCCGTCGTGCTTGTTGCAACATTGCCTGCCGCGAACTTGGCACGGGCCGATGATGCCGCGATGATCAAGAGCGCTGAATCAGCAGCGCCAGCCGCCGTCGCTGCAGGCGCCGCGATCTATGCAGTGGGTGCAGACGGCAAGATGAAGACGCTGCGCGAAGGCACCAATGGCTTCTGGTGCATGCCGGATTCGCCCGCAACGCCGGGGCCTGATCCCATGTGCGGCGATGCCAATGCCATGGAATGGGCCATGGCATGGATCGGCAAGAAGGATCCACCGAAGGGCAAGGTTGGCTTCATGTACATGCTGGCGGGGGGAACCGATGCCAGCAACACCGATCCCTATGCCACGGCACCTGCTGCCGACAACAACTGGGTGAAAACCGGTCCCCATGTCATGGTGATGAATGCCATGGACATGATGGCAGGCTATCCGGCGGAGGCAAAACCCGATACGAGTAAACCCTACGTGATGTGGGCCGGAACGCCCTATCGGCATCTCATGGTTCCAGTACAATAGAGTTGATCTGGCGCAAGGGCGGCAGCGCCGCTCTTGCGCTATGGAGATGTCCATGAGAATGGCGCTATCAATTGCACTCTTGCTTCTCGCCGCGACCGTGGCGCAGGGACATTCCTACCATATCGGCAATCTTGAGATCGTGCATCCCGCCATCATGGTGCCGCAAGCCAATTCCGACTGTACCTGCGCCCATGTGACGATCATCAATCATGGGCCAGAGACCGAATATTTCCTTGGCGCAGACATTGATATCGCAAGCAACACGAAGCTGCTCCATGTCGCAAGCCATGAGCACGACATCAGCGCGCCATCGGCTGTGCCGATTGCCGCAGGCGCGACGCTTGACCTGCATCGGCACGAATGGTGCCTGTTTCTCAGCAACATCTCCAAAAGCCTTGAAGCCGACATGGGTGTCTACCCGGCACGCCTGACGTTTCGACATGCCGGAACCATAGACGTCGAATTCATGGTTGATGCCGATCATCACTAAACACGAGCAAAAAAGGGAGAAAAACATGACCGCCTACAATGTTGTCCGTTTCAAAGTGAAGCCCGGCCAGGAACAGAAATTCATCGATGCCCACAAAAACGCGCCTCCGATTGAAGGGATGCTGGACGCTGCGGTGATCAAGACCGGAGACCACACCTACTGCATCATCGCCAAGTGGGACAATATGGACAAGCTCGCCGCCGCGCGGCCGAAGATGATCGCGATGCTCGACAGCTTCCGCCAGACACTTGAAGATCTGGGCGGCGGCCTCGGCGTCACCGATCCGGTTTCAGGTAACGTTGTCGTGGAACTCGGCGCCAAGAAGCGCTGATCTCACGCCCCAAGCTTGAGTGTCTCGGCGATCTCGATACCGAAGCCCGCAAGGCCCACATAATGCCGGTTGCTGGAAGTAATCAGCCGGATCGAATGGACGTTGAGATCGCGCAGGATCTGGGCCCCAAGGCCGATATCCAGCCAAGTCTGGGCCCGCGTGGCGGCACTGGCTGATTTGTCGCCGGAAAGCTGGCTGGCGGGAACGCCTGTTGTGCCTTCCTGCAGATAGACCAGCACGCCCTTGCCCTCGCGCTTGAAAATATCAAACACTGACTCAAGCGTGTCCCGGTTTCCGAACACATCTTCCAGAACATTTTCCCGGTGCAGGCGCACGGGGATATTCCGGCCGCCCGAGATGTCGCCATAGACCAGCGCCAGTTGCTCCACCGCATCAAACGGAGTCACGTAAGAATAGCCCTGTGCCGTGCCGATCTTGGTTGCCACGTCGAATTTGGCCGTCTGCTCCACCAACCGCTCGCGCAACTGCCGGTAGGCGATGAGGTCGGCGACCGAAATGATCTTGAAGCCATGCTCCCGCGCAAAGGTCAGAACCTGCGGGCCGCGCTTCACCGTGCCGTCGTCATTGACCAGTTCGCAGATCACGCCCACGGGGGGCGTAAATCCCGCAAGCCGTGCCAAGTCGACCGCCGCTTCGGTGTGGCCCGAGCGCATGAGCACGCCGCCCGACTTCGCCACCAGCGGGAAGATGTGGCCGGGCCGCACGAAGTCTTCGGCCTGGACATTCTTGTTGGCCAGCGCATGCACCGTGGCGCAGCGCTCCTTGGCCGAGATGCCGGTGGTGAGGCCTTCCTTGTAATCCACCGTGATGGTGAATGCCGTGCCCATGGGCGCATCATTGAGCGCCACCATGGGATCAAGCTTCAGGCGCCGCGCCTCTTCGGCGGCCATGGGGGTGCAGACGATGCCTGAGGTATGCCGCACCATGAAGGCCATCTGCTCGGCTGAGATCTTGGCGGCGGCGCCGATAAGGTCGCCCTCGTTTTCCCGGTCGTCGTCGTCGACCACCACCACCAGCGCGCCATCGCCGATCGCCTTGATCGCTTCTTCAACGGTGTCGAGTGTCTTTGTCATGGGCATGTCCTTGAAATCCTGGGGTCGAACCTGGTTGTTGGTGAGGGCGGCAATCTTCATCGCCAGATCGAGGGAAGGCTGTTCCCCCGCCACCAGCTGCGAAATGCGCCCTTGGGTAACCCCCAGTTGCCGCGCAAGCACCGATTGGGAGGTGGAGCTATTAGCCAGCCATTCTGACAGTTTCATGGTAATTTATTAGCAAAGCTAATAGTCGAAGGCTAGCCCCAGGTCCGTTCCAGCACATTCAGCCAGTTTTCATGGGCGATTTTGGCGATCAGTTTTTCGCCGTATTGTTTTTCGCGCATGGCATTGATCAGATTGGGC
>JBAVOA010000540.1:0-5646 GCA_049691635.1 Aestuariivirga sp.
GGTGCGGGCCAGGCTGAAGGAGCGCGGCCCCGGCCTCCTGTTGCTCGTCATGTTTGACGAGGAAACCGAATTTCTGGCGGGCGAACTGGGCCAGCAGATCGCCCTTCCGCCCGCCAAGCTGCGCAAGCACATTGACAGCAAGATCACCACCACCAAGCTCGGCAATGACGCCGGCATCAAGAGCGCGCCCAACACCATGGGCAGGGCAAGTTCCTACGAGGATCTCTGCGACCTCGCCGACAAGGCAGACCTCGGCCGCGATCTTGTGGTGCAGACCCCTTACGGCGATTCAGGCCGCACCACCTTCTTCATCAAGAGCGAAGGTGACTGGCACACCTATGAAGAGGACTTGCTGGACGAAGACTTGAAGATCATGCGCCGCATCAACCATCTGCCCGGCACGGTGGAGGCGGTTGCAACACGCCACGGAACCCTGGTGGGGCCTATGCAGACCGATATCACCGGCTTCCCGGAAGTCACCCCCTACAAGGGCGGCTGGTGCGGCAATGATGTCTTCACCGGCGGGATGGAATCCGAACGCAAGGCCGTCACCGAAATGGCCCAGAAGCTGGGGAACCAGCTTTACAAGGCGGGATACAAGGGTGCCTTCTGCATGGACTTCCTGATCGACACCGATACCCGCGAAGTCTATCTCGGCGAGATCAACCCACGCATCTCCGGCGCCTCGCCGCTCACCAACCTCATCACCTCCACCTATGGCGGCTGCCCCATCTACATGTTCCACCTGCTGGAATTCATGGATGTGGATTGGGAGCTTGATCTCTCAAAGATCCAGGAAAGATGGTCCGAGTTCGACAACTGGAGCCAGCTCATCCTGAAATATCCGGTTGACCGGGTGGAGATGCTCACCAAGGCGCCATCGTCAGGCATCTACCGCATGGATGATAAGGGAAATATCAAACTGGTGCGCAAATCCATTGATTGGTTCCTGGTCTCCGACGAGGACGAAGCCTTTTATCTCCGCGTCTATTCCGCCGGTGACTACCGCTACCACGGCGCCGATCTGGGCATTCTGGTTTCGCGCGGAAGGTTCCAGACCGACGACCGCCAATTGACCGAGCGGGCCAAAGCCTGGGTGAAAGCCATCAACCGGGAATTCCAGTCCATCGCGGTCACCGGCTCCTCAGCCCCCGCCCCGCCACCAATGCACGCCGCAAGCAAGATGTTTTAGAAAACACTGCATCATATAGGTGTTCGTCATTCCGGCGCTCGCCGCTATCGAATGCAGACATTCTTTAAAGATTTGCATTCTGAAATTGCTCGGCAACTATTGTCGCGCCGGGTTCCCCCCGCACTCTGTCATCCCGACGACCTGGGGCGTGAACTCATAAACGGGCATGGTTAGTCATGCACGCATGTCTGCTTCCGGGGCGAAAGCGGCCATTATAGGCTACCGTTGTCATGCCGCAGAAGGGCCATGGGCGGACTACAGTGGCCCTTCCCAGGACTGCTCACGGCTTGTTTCGGTCTCTGGCCGACCGGCCGGATGGACGAAGGTCGCGGCATCCCGGTAGCGGTTCATGTCGCGGATGCCCTTGGCGAAAAACTTGAGCAGCAGCCCGAAGTGATCGAACTTGGGAGCTGAGAGCTGAAGATCGGTGTTATGGAATGTGCTGTTGATCATGACGTCCTCCTGTATCGATGGGAGGAAATTGCACCCCGGGCCGTGAGGCCGCCGTGAATTGCCGCGTGAACCCCTGTCAAAAGTGCGCTAGAAATGACGAAATTGATGTAAATTGTTGGAAATTTGGCCTTATGACCGGAACGCCGCACTTGCCACGGCTCAATTTTCTGGGGGGCTTCCGGCTGACGGGAGCGGCGGGCGAAGATGTGCGGCTCTCCAGCCGCAAGGCGAAGGCCCTTCTGGCGGTGGTGGCGCTGGCTCCGGGACAGAGCGTCACCCGGGCCAGGCTCAGGGCACTATTGTGGAGTGATCGGGGCGAGGACCAGGCAAGCGCCAGCCTGCGTCAGCTGCTGGTGGTCCTGCGCAAGGAATTGGCACCGCTCGGGGCCCAGCTGCTGTGGGTGCGTGACGACAGTATCGGCCTCGACCCGGGTGCGTTGGATATCGATACCCAACGCTTCATCGCGGCGGAATCGGCGGGTGACGCTGGGCAGTCCGTGGCCAGTTACGAGGGCCCGCTACTCGACGGGCTCGATCTCGGCGATCAGGCTTTCGAGGACTGGTTGGGCGCCGAGCGCCGCAGATTTCTCAGCCGTGCCACCCTCATGTTCGAGGCCCGCGCGGCGGAACTTACCGGCGAGGCGCGGGTTGCCATGGCCCAGCGCCTTGTCGCCCTTGATCCCTTGCGAGAAACTTCGCACCAGGCGGTCATCGCCGCCTATTTGGCGAATGGCGAGACGGCGCTGGCCAGAAAGCAGTTCGAAACTTGCAGGACCATGCTAGCCCGCGAACTCGGCGTGGCGCCCGCCGCCGAAACCGAAGCCCTGCTAACGAAGCCGCCACCGGTTGCTCGCGCCGCAAAGCCTACGATTGCCGTACTGCCCCTCGCCAATCTCAGCGACGATCCGGCCCAGCGCTATTTCAGCGATGGCATCACCGCCGACATTGTCACTGAACTGTCGCGATTCCATCAATTACTGGTGCGGGTGGCCAAGAGCAAACCTGAAGCGAGTGGGCTCGACACCGGCCGTGAACTTGCCGTGCAATATGTGGCTGAAGGTAGCGTGCGAAGGTTCGGCAAGCGCATCCGCATCACTGTGCAATTGCTCGATGTCGAAACCGGCCAAAACCTTTGGGCTGAACGCTTCGATGCTGGTGAAGAAGAAATCTTCGAAGTGCAGGACAAGATAGTTCGCTCGATTGCCGCGCAATTGTCGGATCGTTTGCGAATCGCAGCAGTAGAGAAGGCCTCTCGCAAGCCGCCAACAACCTTGGCGGCCTATGAATGCTTTCTTCAAGCCGATGCATTGCCGATCGGCGTGCCGGAAGCCGCAGGTGAAGCGCGGCGCCTATGCCAGAAGGCGATCGACCTGGATCCCGGCTATGGACGCGCCCACGCCTTTCTCGCCGACTCCTACACGCTCGAGTGGCTTCATCACCTCGACGCACCGGACTCGCTACTGGATCAGGCGCTCCACATCGCCAAGAAGGCCGTGGCCCTGGATGATGGGGATGACTTTTGCCACGCAATGCTAGCTCGAGCCTACCTTTACCGCAACTCCCACGACCTTGCTGAATTCCACTACCTGAAGGCGCTTGCCATCAATCCTAACCACTTTGCTCTCAATGCCGGACTGGGAATTTTTTATGGCTTTCGCGGTGACCCGGCACGCGCTCTTTCGTATTTTCGCGAGGCGCTCGCCCTCAACCCTCATAACACCCCGACTTGGTATTGGCGCAACCGAGCAGTGGTTCACTTCATTGCGCACGAATATGAGCAAGCAATCGAAGGTTTCAGACGTTCGCCAATTCAGCCCGACTGGGTCGAGGCCTTTCTTGCGGCCAGTTACGCCCACCTCGGAAGGATGGAAGAGGCACGGCAGCACGCTGCCGCATCATTGCGCTTGACGCCGAACCTCACCATCGCGGCTTTCCTGAAGAAGGAGCCACATCGCCACCGCGAGGATGCCGAGCATGTTGCGGAGGGTCTTCGCAAGGCCGGAATTCCCGATTGACACCAGCCTATTAACCATCACCCTCAAACGCTTCTGTCGGCCAATCGGTCCCGTTGATACGCGATGTTAGGTTGGCGAGGTCTATTTTGGCCGATGGCCGCTCAGGGTCATTCACGTCGGTATTGCCGAGTCTCTGATATGTCCGGTCATTGGGCAATTACGGACATGGTGGTTTGCCTTTGAAGGTGTCGGCGAGGGCGTGATTCAAGCTCCCAAACTGGAGCCGCGAATTATTCGCTATGAACTCGGTGAACTTGAGCGGGCCGTCATCAAGCTGGCGTCAATCCGTATTTGACTACGCGCTTATGAGCCCACGCTCGGGCTCCGTCGAAGCGAGAAGTCGAGATGACAGAAGAAATAACTCTTGCACCTACTTCAAGAAACTCCGCCGCACCGGCAGTGTCTTCACGTTCGCAGGAGGCGCCTCGTCAACCCGGCGTGGTGTGGCCAGCGGACCCAGGCTGTCCAGATAGGTCGTGTCAAATCCCTTTTCATAGACCGGGAAATTCGTCGGCCGGTCGCGGAAAGCCTTGCTCATCTGGCCAAGGCCGCGGATGCCGCGTTCGCGCGAGCGCGACACCTGTTCCATGTCGATTTCGATGGGGATGATCTGCTCGCTCGCGTCGCCGCGATAGAGCGCGCGCCCCGACGGATCGAACACGCAGGACTGGCCGATGCCGCCCGCTCCCAATCCGTTCACGTCAAAAACATAGCACTGCATCATCGACGACGTGGCATGGGCAATGGCAATGTCCACATCACGGTCAATCGTATGCGTCATCACCGGATGGAGGATCACCTCGACACCCATCGCAGTAAGTTGCCGCGAAGTTTCCGGAAACCAGATGTCATAACAGTTCAGCACGCCAAACTTCCCCACGCCGTCAATGTCGAAGCTGAGGAATTCGCTGCCCGCCTGCACGCCTTCTTCCAGGGGCCGGAACGGGAACATCTTGCGGTAGCGTCCGACAATTTCGCCCTCGGGGTTGATCACCGAGGTCGTGTTGTAAATGCCGCCCTCGCGCCGCTCATACATGGAGCCGTTCACCAGCCAGATGCGGTGCTGCCGCGCCATCTCCTGGAATTCCGCTTCCGCGGTTCCGGGTAGCGGCTGGGCATGCTGCAACAGCGGACCGAAAGCCGCGAGTTCGGAAAACATGACCATCTGCACCCAGGGGTAAAGATGCATGGTGAGACCCACCCGCGCCTTCATGGCCGCAAGGTTGGAGCCGTGGTTCAGGTTCATCTGAATGCCGGCAATGGCAAAAGGTTTCATGGCGTTACGATCTCCAGAACCAGCCCAGGAGACCGGTAGTTTCTAGCTAACATGAATCAGTTTATTTTACCCGTTTTGCTGGGAATATAGCAAATCGGGAGCTAATATGGGGTCGCATGACAGCCATTCACACCCTTGTTTTCCAGGCCCGATGAAACCCCGCTTTAAGTTTCTTGCAGCAATTTTATTGGCCCTGTTTTCAATGGCTTATGCCGTAGCGCAGGATATTGGCGGATGGAGTTTCGCCCAATCCACGACGCCCGATGGTGCAGTCGTTCATTCCGCCTCGCTCTATTCCGCAACCCTGATCACCTCCGCCGAAGATTCCCTTGGCTATGCTGCCATCTATTCCATTGCCTGCCAGGCGGGTGACTCCACCAAGTGGAGTCAATGGCTGAAGCTTGAGGATTCTCTTTCCAGCCGTGGCGAAATCGAGCTCATCGCCAAGGTCGACCAGAAAATTCCCCGGGAAGAAAACTGGATCGTGGCAGACAGCAAACGTCTCCTCACCCGCGAGAACGCCCCCGACATCGCCGAACTCCGCACTGCAAAAACCCTGAAACTGTCCTGGAACTGGGGTTGGAGCTGGCTGTGGATTTCCGACAAGGCACGCTTTGATCTGGCCGACGTCGAGGCCGTGGTTTTCACCCTCGCCAAGAACTGCAACATCCCCGAGCCGTAGAATTCTTATTCCATTTCCGGCTATATCC
>JBAVOA010000541.1:0-4591 GCA_049691635.1 Aestuariivirga sp.
GCCATCAATGATGAGATCATGGGAGGCGGTGCCGCGCATCCCCAAGGTTTTCCACACGGGATCGATCCGCACATTTGGCGAATTCATCGGGATGCCGAAATGCAGCACCATGGGTTCGGCACCCGGCTCTTCCAGCACAGCGGTGGTCATGAAAATAGTGCCTGCCGGAGAGCCTGAGGAAAACACCTTGCGGGCGGTGATCTTGTAGCCGCCCTCAACGCGCTCGGCCTTGCCAGCACCTGCCACCCAATCGGAACCGCCGCTGGTGGTAATGAAGATTTTTTCGGCAGCGATGCGTTTCAGCAGGGGTTCAACGGCGGCAATCTTCTGATTGCTCCAGCGCCAGGATGGCACCGCCACGAGATGGGTATGCATGGCGAAGGCGAGCGCGGTCGAGCTGCAGTGATGGGCGAGCGTTCGCAGCATATCCGCCAGTTCACGGACACTTGCCCCGCCGCCACCGAGTTCGGCGGGAACGGCGGCTTCAACGAGCCCCGAGGTTTTCAGCGCGGCATAGTTCTCCGCTACAAAACAGTCGGTTTCATCGGCCACTTCAGCTCTTGCGGCAAAGTCCTTGCCCAGCGCCTCGGCGATGGCGGCAAGATCGGTTTTTCCAGGCTTCAGTTTGGCAACGGTATTCATGGTCAACTCCCTTTTCGGCATTTTTGCAGGATCAAAGGTGCTCCCGATGGCGTTTCGCCTCCAGTCCTGAAACTGTACTGGCAGGGCAAATTGCCCTGTCGCCACCCTGCAAAATGGTACAGTTTCTGTACTGTCAGGCGGCCGGGCTCCATGATAAGCTCCTTTGCAGCAAATGTGTGGAGGTTCCCATGTCTGAACACGGAAGTTATGGCCAGTTTTGCCCCGTCGCGATGGCGGCGGAAATTTTCTGCTCGCGCTGGACGCCGCTAATCCTTCGGGAAATGGTTGCCGGAACCCGGCGCTTCAATGATCTCCGGCGCGGGGTTCCGCGCATGTCGCCTACGCTTCTCTCCAAGCGCCTGATGGAATTGCGCGAGACCGGGATCATCGAAGAGGTTGCCACCAAGAAGGGCGGCAAGGAATACCAGTTGACCCCGGCAGGCGAAGACCTGAAGCCCATCGTCATGGCGCTCGGCTTCTGGGGCCAGCGCTGGGTTGAATCGAAACTGTCGCTGAAGAATCTCGATCCCTCGCTACTGATGTGGGACATGCGGCGCTGGCTTGATCCCAAGCCCCTGCCCAAGCGGCGCTGCACCATCACCTATCACTTTATCGACACGGAACCCGCCCGGCAGCACTACTGGCTGGTGGTCGAGACCGATGGCACGGTGGACCTGTGCAATGCCGACCCCGGCTTTGAAGTGGATCTCTTCATCACCGGGTCGCTGCGCGCCATGACGGCGATCTGGATGGGCGTGACGACGGTCAAACAGGAGGTGGAAGCCAGGGAGCTTGATATCCAGGGCGACAAGGCCCTGGCCAGGGACATGCAGGAGTGGCTCGGCCTCAGCCCCTTCGCCAAAGAAAAGAGCCGCCTGGCGGCGTGATCAGTTCTCTAATTCTGTCGTCCCGGCGAACGCCGGAATGACAGAGATTAGAGTGTGGGGGCCAAGGAACAGGAATCATGAGCATTTCAGCCAATACTGCCAATGCTGTTGAAAACGAGTTTCTTGCAGCAAGTGCTTTGAAAACCGCTGATGGGTTTTTCAACGATACCGGCAGGTTATGAATCGTTCTTTTCCTGCCTCAAGTGAGTCAGAACCCAACTGCGGACAAGTACCACACAGACACTCGCAGCAGACCAGAACGCCACATTTGCCACGACAAGAACCGCAAACCCCGGCAAAGTTGATGGATAACCGGCAAATAGTCCGCCCACGGTCCACCACCATACAATCTCGCCTGGCTGAGTAAATGAATCCAAGGCGCTACCGATAGCATGCGGCACGTAGTAGTAATGCGATAGTCGCACAAGAACTGCTGCAACGCTCAATGCTAGGAAAGCGGATGGCAGAATAAGCCACGGCTTGCAAGTCAAGTTGAACAACGATCCCATGTCGATTTTCATTCCATCCAGATTATCTAACACAAAGGTTGGATTCTGTAGAAAAACGGCGATATTATCTTTGCCGCACCCATTTAAGAAAATGGAATGATCGCAAGTCAACAGACTTCATGCGCTTCGCTGTCATCCCGGTGAACGCACCCAAATATCCGTCATCCCGGCGAACGCCCCGCGACTTGATTTAGATCAATGACTTATTCCGGCCCCAGCTGCCCAATGGGGCCAAGGAACAGGAATCATGAGCATTTCAGTCAATCCCGGTTATCACTACTGCCCCAGCGCAAAGCGAAACGTGTCCGTGGAGCAAACCGAGGGGCAGTGCAGGGAGCGCCATAATTGCGCAGATGGCGCTTGCCCGCTCGAGGCGGAATTCGGTCAAAGCCACTCTTCAAAGGTTTATGACTTCCTGATGCCGGCTTCGCTCCGCGCTGGGGCCAAGGCAGACTAGCCCCACGGGGGGTCATTGGCCGCCTCAATAGGCCCATAGGCTGGCGCGATTGGCTAAACCGAGAGGTTTCTGCCATAAAGATGCATGTCGAAAAAATACACTCTTCTTGACGTTTCCGCGCCCAAACACGAGGCGGCGAGCCGTATTGCGGCGCGTTACGACAACAAACCTGACGCTCTTCTCGAAATCCTCCATGATTTGCAGCATGAGGCGGGCCATGTGGAGGAATCCGCCCTTCCGGTTCTAGCCAAGGCGCTCAATATTTCGCGGGCCGAAGTTCACGGCGTTGTCACCTTTTACCATGATTTCCGCAGGAAGCCCGCAGGCCGCCATGTGGTGAAGGTGTGCCGGGCCGAGGCCTGCCAATCCATGGCTGGCAATGAGCTGGCCGAAGCCGCGCAGAAATCGCTCAAGGTCAAGTTCGGTGAAACCACGGCCGATGGCGCCATCACCCTGGAGGCGGTTTACTGCCTCGGCCTTTGCGCCACGGCCCCCGCCATTCTGGTGGATGAGCGCCCCGTGGGCCGCGTCACCCAAAGCAAATTCAAAACGCTTGTGGCGGAATTGGCCTCATGATCAGGATTTATGTGCCACGGGACTCCGCTGCCTGCGCCGTTGGGGCCAATGAGGTAGCCGATGCCATCAAAGCCGAAGCGGCCGTGCAGAAAATCGACGCGCAGATCATCCGCAACGGGTCGCGCGGATTGCTGTGGCTTGAGCCCTTTGTTGAAGTTGAAACACCGAAGGGACGTTTGGCTTACGGTCCGGTTGAAGCAGGCGATGTGAAGTCACTCTTCGCGTCGAAGTTCCAGGAGGGCGGCAAGCACAAGCTCAGTCTTGGACTGACGGAAGAGCTGCCCTACCTCAAGAACCAGGAGCGCCTGACTTTCGCGCGTTGCGGCATCACCGATCCGCTTTCCCTTGTCGACTACATCTCCCACGGCGGTTTTGCCGGCCTGAAGAAGGCGCTCACGAAATCAGGGGCTGAGATTGTCACGGAAGTCGCCACCTCCGGGCTTCGCGGCCGTGGCGGGGCTGGCTTCCCCACGGGCATCAAGTGGAAGACCGTTCACGACGCCAAGGCCGACCAGAAATATGTCTGCTGCAATGCCGATGAAGGCGACAGCGGCACCTTCGCCGACCGCATGGTGATGGAGGGCGATCCCTTCATGCTGATTGAAGGCATGACGATTGCCGGCATCGCCGGCGGCGCTACCAAGGGCTTCATCTATATCCGTTCGGAATATCCCGACGCGATCAGCACGATGAAGGATGCGATCCGCATTGCCACCGCTGCGAAATGGCTGGGGCAGAATATTCAGGGCTCAGCCCATTCCTTCTCGCTTGAAGTGCGGCGCGGTGCCGGTGCCTATATCTGCGGCGAGGAAACCGCCATGCTCGACAGCCTTGAAGGCAAGCGCGGCATGGTGCGGCCCAAGCCGCCGATCCCCGCGCTGCAAGGCCTGTTCGGCAAGCCCACGATCATCAACAACGTGCTCAGTTTTGCGGCGGTGCCTTACATTCTGGCCGAGGGAGGCGAGGCCTACAAGAATTATGGCATGGGCCGCTCACGCGGAACCCTGCCGTTCCAGCTTGCAGGCAACATCAGGCAGGGCGGCCTGGTCGAGAAGGCGTTCGGCGTTACGCTGCGCCAGCTCATTGAAGACTTTGGCGGCGGCACGGCGACGGGAAAACCTGTACGTGCGGTGCAGGTCGGCGGACCTCTGGGTTCCTATCTTCCAATTGAACAGCTGGATCTCCCCATGGATTACGAAGCCTTTGCCGCCAAAGGCGCAATGGTGGGCCATGGCGGCATTGTGGTGTTTGATGATACTGTCGACATGGCGGCCCAGGCGCGCTTTGCCATGGAGTTCTGCGCCATCGAATCCTGCGGCAAGTGCACACCGTGCCGGATTGGCTCGACGCGCGGCGTTGAGGTGATCGACCGGATCGTGGCGGGCGTCGAGCGCGATAAAAACCTACTGCTGCTGGATGACCTGTGCCAGACGATGATTGACGGCTCGCTCTGCGCCATGGGCGGCCTGACGCCGATGCCGGTGCAGAGTGCCGTAAAACATTTCCCAGAAGATTTTGAC
>JBAVOA010000542.1:0-25901 GCA_049691635.1 Aestuariivirga sp.
GCATTAGGGCGCGGGAAGAAGGGCGCGAGCCCCCCTCCGGCGAGAAGTGTCTTGGAAAACTCTCTGCGATTCATCTTGCCATTCCTTCACTATGGCCGATACAGGACCGGCACCTGAGACATGGGCATATTGTGGGACATGTTGGAATAGCCGAAAGGGCTGTCCGGTTTCACTCAGGCAAGGCGTTTGGGAGGGCCGGTCTCCGGTGCTATCAAGCGGCCGAACAAGGGAAGGCTTAGGCCAGGCTCAGGTAGGTCCAGCGACCGGGAAGGAGTTGCAACCACCACCGCTTCGGCCAGAATGCCCGTCGCGACGCAGTATGAGCCAAGACAGCAATCCTGAGCTGCCAAGTCATGGCATCCGGCCGGTGCCGCGGCGCGATGATCAGGTTGGCCACCGGCCGAATGATGCTGTTGCGGGACACAGGTTGCCACGCTGGCCACCGCACTCACATTCATGGATACGACAACCAGCAGGATGGCGATTGCAATGCCTATCAACCGTGAAACGATCATGGACTCCTTGTAGGCCAATTGTGTTCAGCGCCCTTGATCCAAGTCAATTGCCGGATCGATGTTAAGCGCCGTCGCGTTCCATGACAATGCGGCTTCTGATCACGGAAATCAGGCGCGCCGCTTCAATTTCTCAGCCACCGCCCATCTTCGTAACATCAATCCCGTTGACCAGCAGGCCGCCGGAAATGGTGTTCTCGATTTTCCAGCTCAGGGACCCATCGCTCTCGGTCTTCGCCATGCCTTTGGCGGCGATGAGGCCGGGAATGGCCTGCCCTGCCATTTCAGGTGGCGCCGCCTGGAGCGCTTTCATGACTTCATCCAGGCCCTTGGCTCTGACAGTGGCCACGCCCACAGGCACGCCCACCGGACCTGCCGTCAAGGCCCCCTCAAAGCCCAGCTCATAGAGCTTGCTCGTCACCTTGCTCGGCCCCATGGAAATTTCCACTGTTCCCTTGGGCAGCAGAGCGGTGAGCAGTTTTGCATCTTCCTCCGGCGTGGTGGGCTTGGTTTCATTAAGGTCCATCACCTCGAGGAGCATCTTGGCAGGGTCCGCGAGATTGAAATCCGTAACCTTGAAATCAAGCGCAAAGGATTGCGGAACCAGATCAGCCGCAAAGGGCGGCACAAGGCCGGGCGGCAACGTCAGGCCTTCCGCCCGGAACCCTTCATGCAACATGCCGTCAGCCACGACGCCATTCATCCCGACGTCAAAACCAAGGCTTGCAATGCCGACCGGGCCAACGGGCGTTGTGACTGAAAGATTCTGCAACGCGCCGGTGGTGGTCACGTTGGTAAACAATGGCAGGCCCGCGCCGAGCAGCGTCTTGAGCTCCGCCTGGTTGGCCTTGATGGTTTCTTCCGAAGGATGCGCCACAAACCAGGCGATGAGCTTGTAGATGGCCTGGGCCTTGAACCCCGTGATGGTGCCATCCTGCGTGCCGGTCTCTGCCGTTACGGTAATATCCATGGGCTGGCCGCCTGAAGGCGACATCGGAACCCCGATGGTTTCGGTCATCCCCGACATGGCCATGTGGAACGTGCTGTCGGACGCGCCCGCCCCCGCCGCCGTGGCCGTCGTCTCGTAATGCATGGCCTTCACATTGTAGGCAACATGCATGGACGTTGCCTCAGGCGAGGTCATGGTTTCGTCCACAACGATATCAGTAATATCCGCGGTGGAGGTAATGAAGGTCGACAAGTTCTGGTCGAAGACGGCGCTGCTCTTCAGCGCTCCGATCTTCACCATCATGTCCAGCTGTCCTGGCACCTTTGCGCTGTAGGACAGGGGAGAGTCTTGCGTGATTAGCCACTTGCCGCCGCCCTGATCGGCAAGCTTCATCAGAACGGGCGAGACCGCCGCCGAAAAATTGGGTTTCTTGACCTTGGCAATGAGCGGAGTAAAATCAATTTTTACGTCATAGGCTTCGCCTGCAGGCGTGACCGTCACCACGCCGGGCTCCTGGCCGAGATAGGTCTGGAATACTCCAGTCAGCCGCGCCGCTTCCTCCGGTGAAGCCGTAACCGCCAAGGCGGACGTGTTGGCGGACGCGAAAAGAAGGGCTGAGAGAAGGCTTACGCGGGGGTTCATCATGGGCACACCTGTTGACAAATCAGCACGCAAACAAGCATTGCCCTGCCGGGTGGTCAACAAATACTTGCAGGCCTGAAACTACTCGAACAGGCTCGACACCGACTCCTCGCGGCTGGTGCGGCCGATGGCTTCACCGAGCAATGAGGCAATGGCGATGACGCGGATGTTGCGCGCGACTTTTACCGCTTCCGTTGGCTGGATGGAATCGGTGATCACCAGATGCTTGAGTTTTGAAGAGGTGATGCGTGCCACGGCGCCGCCCGACAAAACACCATGGGTGATATAGGCCGTCACTTCCTTGGCCCCTTGCGCCAGCAGCGCTTCGGCGGCATTGCACAGGGTGCCGCCGGAATCGACGATGTCATCAATCAGGAGACAGGATTTTCCCGCCACTTCACCGATGATATTCATGACTTCCGACTCGCCCGCCTTTTCGCGACGCTTGTCGACGATGGCAAGCGGCGTATCGAGGCGCTTGGCCAAGGCACGTGCACGGACCACGCCGCCCACGTCTGGCGACACTACAACCGTGTTGGCTACATCATTGTGCTGCTTGATATCGCGCACCAGCACCGGGCCGGCGAAGAGATTGTCGGTGGGGATATCGAAGAACCCCTGGATCTGGCCCGCATGGAGATCGAGCGTGAGCACCCGGTCGGCCCCGGCGCGGGTGATCATGTTGGCCACCAGCTTGGCCGAAATGGGCGTGCGCGGACCAGGCTTCCGGTCCTGTCGGGCATAGCCGAAATAGGGGATGACGGCGGTGACCCGGCGGGCGGAGGCGCGCTTCAGGGCGTCGATGATGATCAGTAGCTCCATCAAATGGTCGTTGGCGGGAAAACTGGTGGATTGGACCACGAACATGTCCTGCCCTCGGACGTTTTCCTGGATTTCGACAAACACCTCCATGTCGTTGAAACGTTTGACCACGGCCTTGGTTTGCGGCAGGTGGAGATAGGAACAGATGGCGTCCGCCAGGGGCCGGTTGCTGTTGCCCGCCACAATTTTCATCATGCTTACCCCTCGCCGCGCTTGACCGTGGCCGCTCTATAACAAGGGTGTGACCCAAGAGCAAATGGGGCCTGTGGAAACACTTAATTCAGCGGAACTTGTTGATCAGCTCGAAAATGCCGCTGGCGGCGGCCTCCACCGCAAAGCCCGCGATATCGCCCCAGCCACTGTCAAGGGAACCGGCGGGCACATTATTGGCCTGGTTCACGTCGCCAAGCTTGCCGCCATCGGGCGCCTGCACGGCCCATTGCAAGGCCACTTTCTGGACATTGCCGGAAGCCTCCGCCATCTGGACCCGGCCCGAAATGGTGAGCGCATTCTTGGCCGGAGCACTGAGCACCGTCCAGCCCGCCGTGGTCAGGGCCTGGCGCATGGCCCGGGTCAATTCATCATTGCCCATGCCTTTGGCGCCCTTCACCGGAATCACCGCAACGGCTTTGATGACCAGACGGCCACCCTTTGCGCCAGGTGGCGGTTCCTCCGGAGCCTCCGCAACAGCCCTCTGCGTGCCTGGCCCGTTCAGGGTTTCAAGATCAATCTCCTTGGAGGCCCCCGGCCCCGCCGCCACCATCGCTTCCCAGGGCGGTGTGAGAATGGCAGGAGTTCTCTCCGGCGGCCCGAGCTTGCCGAAAGGCTGGCTTATCGTCCCGCAGGCAGCGAGAAAGAGCAACAGCATGAAGGGCAGCAGGCGTGTCATCGGACAATCATATCCAGCGGCTGATTTGAAACCGATTGCGGCTTCTTTTGAGTAATAATATAGGTGCGCCCGAGGCAATAGGCGGCTCCCGCATCCGAGTTCATCAGAATCATGTGGGCGAAGAACACCATGCCTTCGGCAAGCGCAACCTCATTGCCGCGGTAGAACATCGGAAAATCCATCCAGCTCGGCGTGAACTTTGCGCCCAGCGAATAGCCGCAGGCATTGAGCCGGTGGGCTTTCATGCCGTGCCTGTCCATCATCCGGGCATGCGCCTCGAACACATCGCCCGCCGTTTTTCCGGGGCGCAAAACACTTTCAACTTCATCCAGCGCAGCACGGCAGGCCACATCCATGGCGATGTGGTGCTTGGTCGGCTTGCCGATGATCAGGGTGCGCATGAAAGCCGCGTGATAGTGGCGGTAGACGCCGGCGAACTCCAGTGTCAGCTGATCGCGCTTCGAAAGTTTCCGGCGCCCCGACTTGTAGCGGCAGAGAAGCGCGTCCCGATCTGATCCGATGATGAATTCATTTCCGGGATAATCACCACCACCCGAGAATATGGCGGAATGCTGGGCCGCAAGGATATCGCCCTCATCGGCCCCCGCCCTGGTCTTCCTGATCCCGGCTTTCAGGGCCTCGTCGCCGAGCTTGCCGGCCTTGCGCACGAATTTGAGTTCCGCTGGCGATTTGATCAGCCGCAGCAGGTTTATGAGATTGGTTGATTCAACCAAGGTACAGAAACCATCCAGCGCCGCATCGACCGCTTTGCCGTTGAAATGAGTAAGGCCATAGGAGTTTGTTTCAATGCCGAGCCGCTTGCCCCGCGCGCCAAGGCTTTCCAGCATGTCGCGAAGTTGGGATGCTGGCTGCGCGCCAGCCTCGTCGGTCCAGATGCGAATGTCTTCAATGATGGAGGTATGCCGGGCCTGACGCAGATCCGCCGAACGGGTGAGCAGCGCCAGCTTGTCATCGGCCCCGAGATAGAGGCATTGGAAAAAACAGAAGCCGAAGGTGTCGTAGCCCGTAAGATAATACATGCTCTCCTGCTGGAACATCAAAAGGCCATCAAGATTGCTCTTCTGCATGGCGGCCATCCCCGCCTTGATGCGGTGTTGATACTCGAACATCTCAAAATGCAGCGCCATGGATTTCCCTAGATAAGTGTGATGGCGGCAATCTGTCGTCCGTAATCTTTTTCACCGCGGTGAGTGGCACGGCGGTAAGAGAAGAATTCGGCTTCACGCGTGTAGGTGCAGAGGGCCGTATCAACCGCCGCTCCGACCCCGAAGGCTTTGAGCCGGTCAATGAGATACTTTGGCAAATCAAACATGTAGTGCCCCGGCTTTACCGAATCTGTGAAGTATATTCTGTTGGCTGCTGCGGCTTCAACGAATCGCTCAATGAATTCCTGACCCACTTCATACGCAGATTTTGAGATGGTGGGACCAAGAACCGCAACAATATTTTCCCGCTTCGCCCCAAGTTCTTCCATTTTCACAATAGTGGAATCGGTTATGCCCATAAGCGCCCCTTTCCAGCCCGCATGGGCGCAGCCGATCACCCGTGCCGAGCTGTCGACGAAAAGCACCGGGCCGCAGTCAGCGGTGAGGGTTCCAAGGATGAGGCCCGGAACTTTGGTCACCATGCCATCGACCTTGGGGCGCTCGTCGTAAGGCCATGGCTTGCTGACGATCAGCGCTTGGGCACTGTGCACCTGAAACGTGGTGACGATCTGCGGCTCGCTGCCGTCGAGCGCCTTGGCCACCACGGCGCGGTTGTGCATCACGGTGGCGCGGTCATCCCCCGACCCCAACCCGCAATTGAGCGAAGCGAAAATGCCTTGCGAAGCGCCGCCCCGCCGTCCGAAGAAGCCGTGGGTGATGCCGGGGTATTTGAGATCAGGACTTTCGATCATGGTGTACCGAAGGGATAGGGCATTGGCAGGTCCAGCGATGTTGCTACCATGACTTTGAACAGCTGACCCATTTCCTTTTCGTCGGTCAATCTTGCAACGCTGCGGGCCAGCATATCTTTCGTGGTCGCGTTCACCTTGGATGCAAGGATCGCCGCCCGCTGTTCAAGCCCCATGGCGATGAGAAAGGCACGCTGGGTCATCGCCGGCGGAACCCGGGCGCCACCTTTGCCGAACGCCTTGCCCAAGGCTTCAAAATCAACATGCGAGGTAATGTCACTCTCACCGGGCTGGTCGGTGAACGGGACGTACTCGTGGCCCCGCACCGCTTGCAGCGTATCGCCCGGTGCCGTCCGCAGATGGCCATAGTCGATGATGAGGGCGCAACCCTTCTGCCGTGCAATCCGCCCACCGAGTTCCCGGGCCATGCCCAGACGCTGCGGCGCATGTTCAACCACATCGCCGTTGGCCCCTTGCGAGCTATCCAACGTCGCAGGCATGAAGCCCATGCCTTCCGCGCCCACGCAGCGCTCAAGCCATTTGCCGTGGCGCTTCTCGAATTGCCGGACGGGAATGGCATCAAAGAATTCATTGGCAACGATCAACAGAGGCCCCTTGGGCAGGCTTGCAATGGACTCATGCCACGTTACCCTGCTTCCGAGCTTTTCCTTCTGCAGTTTTCGCAAGACCGGACTCATTTCGACGAGGTGGACGCGCACCGCCTCACCAAAGCCAGGCAAGACTTTCGCCACTCTGAGGATATCCGCCATCAGAGTTCCCCTGCCCGGACCCAGTTCCACCAGGTTGAACGGTGCGGGTTTTCCCATGGCCTCCCACGCCGCCACGCACCACACGCCGATCAGTTCGCCGAAGATCTGGGAAACCTCCGGGGCGGTCATGAAATCCCCCTGTTCCCCAAAGGGATCCCGGGTCATGTAGTAACCATGGACCGGATGCCCGAGGCACAGGGCCATGTAATGGTCCAACGGCATCGGGCCTTCGGCGGCGATAATTTCGCCGATGATTTTCTCCAGGGGCGTCATATTGGCCGACGTGAGCGCAACAGGAGCCAGATGCCTATTGCCAAAAGTGGCAGGGAGAGGATCATGCCCATGGTGGCAAAGCCGCCGAAATAGCCAAGCTGCGCATCGGGCTCACGGACGAATTCCACCACACTCCGCGAAAGGCCATAGATCAGGGCATAAAGGCCCGCCGCCCGGCCGGGCTTCGCCAATATCTTGTAGCGGTAGATAGCGAAATTGACGGTAGCAAAAAGCACCACGCCTTCCAGGGCAAATTCATAGAGCTGGCTCGGGTGGCGCGGCAGCCCGGTCAGGTCATGGGGGAACACAAAGGCCCAGGGCACATCGGTTTCCCGCCCATAGAGTTCGCCATTGATGAAATTGGCCAGTCGCCCCAATCCGAGGCCCACGGGCGTGGCCGCGGCGCCAAGGTCCAGCAGCCGGTCAAGGCCAATGCCGTTACGCTTGCCATAGAAGTATGATGCAACGATCACCCCTAAGAACCCGCCATGGAACGACATGCCGCCCTCCCACACACGAAAAACATAGGAAGGATCGTGAAGCACCTGGCCCCAGCCGTAAAACACCAGGTAGCCGATGCGCCCACCCAGCACCACGCCGAGCATGGCCCAGAGGAACATGTCATCAATCTGCTGGGGCGTCGCCGATGGGGTGGTTCCGGCCCACAACTTTAGGTTTGAAACCAGCCGCTTCATGTACCAGATACCGAAGATGAGCCCCACGACATAGGCCAGCGCATACCAGCGCACCGAAAACGGCCCGATGGAGAAAATCACCGGATCGATGTTGGGAAAGGTCATGACCGCTAAGGTGATCATGGCCTAGTTTGGAATACGGATGGTCATGGTGCCATCTACCACGACATTCGTCCCGGACACAAAACTGGCGGCAGGGCTGGAAAGAAACACCACCACATTGGCGATCTCTTCCGGTGTCGCCATCCGGCCCAGGGGATTTTCCACGATATTGCGCGCATAGCGGTCAGGGTCGCTGTGCTTCACATGGTCCCAATAGCCGCCTTCAAAGAATGTCGTTCCCGGCGACACCACATTGGCGCGGATGCCCATGGAGGCCACGTGCCGCGCCAGCGACTTGATATAGAAGAAGAGTGCGGCTTTCATTGTGCCGTAGGAAACGGACCCATAGCCATAGTCTTCCGAACCGGAAATCGAGGAGATGGCGATGATCGAACCTGTCTTGCTTTTTGCCAAGTAGGGGATGGCCGCTTCCGCCCCATTGCGCGTGTGCATGAGATCAACCTCGAAGGCCTTGCGGAATTCTTCCTCCTCCGGCCCCGCCGATAGCGCACTGGCATTTGCCACAAACCCATCAAGCCTGCCCCGCGTCTCAGCGGCATCTGCGATGAAATCAGCAAGCACCTTGCCATCTGCCACATCAAGCGCGCGGCCAAAGGCCTTCACGCCTTTCATCCGCAGCAGCTTCAGAGTCTCCTCTACCGCATTTGCATCGCGCGCGCAGATCGAAACATCAGCGCCCTCTTCCGCAAACAGCATCGCGATGGTGCGTCCGATCCCCCGCGTGCCGCCTGTCACCAGCATATGATGGCCCCCCAATTGCAAATCCATCTCAGTGAAAACTCCGGACACCTGTCATGGCAACACAGAGTGTCTCCACCGCTGCCCCACGTCAAGCCCGCTGCGAACCAGTCAGCGCCATGTTTCGCCGCTTTTTTTATCACACATTTTGCATCATCATCGAATGACCGAACTCCCGCCACATTTACTTCAAAGTTCGCCTGTTAGCTTCTTCGCAAGGACAGCAGGAAATTGTGTGGCGCTAAGCAGCATGGTGCAGAAGCCGATGCCGCAGTGTCCATGACCATTATCTGGGACGGCGAATCATGCAACCGCAGGGGATATGAGATGCGCCAACAAAAAAATGCCAGAGCGGATCTGGGAGCTGTTATTCTTCATTGGGGAACAATAGCCGCGCTCTGCGTCGCATTTGTTACCGGGCTGCGCGTCGCCGCCGAAGCGCCAAATCGTGAATGGCTTTCCTATTTGATTGCAATTTTTCCCAGCGGTGATGTCTTGTCTATACATCTGCTGGCGGTCCTTGGCCTTCTCTCTGTCGCCATCGCCTACGCAATCTACATTATCGGCGCAAGCCGGGCAAAGCGGGTCAAGGCTGATGTTGCGCATCGTTCGGGCACCCTGATACAGGGCAGGACCCGCAGGAAAGCTGCCAACACTGCACTTTACTGGATATTTTTTGCTCTCCTCTTGGCTGAAGCCGTTTCCGGCCTTCTTCTCAACCAGGGATATGGCATGAATACGGTAACCTTGCATTTTGCCGGAGCTATTGCGCTGTTGGCATTTTCCGTCCTGCTTATGTTCATGGATATTAACGGTGGCGCGTTGATCGGCGGCGTTAATCCAGACCCGGGCATGGTCTACACTCCTCAGGACCCTTTCTTTTCAGGTATTTCCATCGACGCCAGGGATGAAAGGGTCAGGCCCGCGGCCATCGGCCGGGTTGCCGAGATCAACCGGCTCTGCAATAATGTTTTCGAAGTCGTACTCGGGCTGGATCAGCCGTCACCCCACCAACCGGGTCAATACTATAACCTGCAGTTCGAGGGCTTTCCGGCGCGCGCATACAGCCCGACACCTGCGCTGGAAAGCGCGGATCCGGAGGGTGCACCTATTGCACGTTTCCACATAAAGCATATTGCAATGGGCCAAGTATCATCGCGTCTCGGAACAGCTATCAGGCCAGGACATAAAGCAAAACTGTTTGGCCCCTTCGGATCGGCCTATTTCGAACCCGGCAAATCTGAACGATTGATCCTGGTTTCCGGCGGTACGGGCTTTGCCCCGATCTGGTCGATTGCCGATGCCGCCCTCATCGAGAACACGGACAGGGAGGTCGTTCTCATTGCTGCGGCTGCAAAGGTTTCACAACTCTATATGGCACCCGCACTCCAAATTGCAGATCAATGCCCAAATGTGACGGCGTTGGCTATAACCAGCGAGCCTGCCGTGGAGCGTAACTGGCTGCGCAGCGGCGATCTATTCCAACATTTACCCGAGCTTAAGCGCGAGGATATTGTTCACGTGGCGGGACCTGCTTCCTTGGTTCGAGCCGTGGGCGAGATTGCCGAACTTGTTGGCTGCCGAATGCATGCCGATCCTTTCCACGCCACAGGATCATCAAGGGGCCAGAGTGTTATGGAACAGCCTCCCCTGAAGTTTGGGAGGGCCAGAAAAATGCCTGAACCTGAGATGGTTCCGTTTCCGCGGCGTGCGGCAGAATAGGCCGTTCTCCTCGGGAATGCCGTGGCCTTGTTCCTAGGGCTGTTCGGCCAAGACCTGCCCCCGTGGCACTGCGGCCCTTGAAAAACCCTTCGTGAATCCATAGCTATCAGTAACGAAGAGGAACTAAAGCCATGACCACGACATCGTCCCGTTTTTTTGACGAGCTTGCCAAGCTTATGACCAATGCCACGGGTGCAGCCCAAGGCTTGCGCAAGGAAGTCGACACGCTGGTCCAGGCCCAGGTCGAACGGGTTCTGAACAACCTCGAACTGGTCAAGCGCGAGGAGCTGGACGTGGTGCGCGACATGGCCAGGAAGGCCCGCGAAGAGAATGAAATGCTGGCCAAGCGTCTGGCCGAGCTTGAAGCCAAGTCCAACCCAGGAGTGGCCACCACATAATTTCATGTGGAGGAATCAGTCCAACTGGGCCACTGACTCTTGTGGCGACTCAATCATACGGGCATTTTCCCCTCACCGACTGACCTGATTCGTCGGGCATTCGAGGACTCGGCCCATGGGCGCACTGCACGCGTATGAAAGTACCACCACCAATCCGCTTGACCTGATCGAGCGTCTGGCCGAGCGCCGAGACTGGTCGCTTGACCGGACCAATGATTGTGAAGTGACCATGGTGATGACCGGCGGCTGGAGCGATCTCCATGTCTCGCTGAACTGGCGTGACGACATGGAATCGCTTCTGGTGGTCTGCACCTATGATGTGAAAGTGCCTCCGGCCCGCAAGGATGAAGTTGGTCGCTTACTTACCCTGATCAACGGCCAATTGTTCCATGGCCATTTCGACATGTGGCATGGCGACGGCAGCATCGTTTTCCGCAACAACCTGGTTCTTTCGGGCGGCGCCCTGGCCAACGATGCCCAATGCGAAACCCTCATTCGCGTCGGGATCGACGCCTGTGAGCGCTATTTCCCGGCTCTGCAATATGTCTGCTGGGCGGGCAAGAGCGCAAGTGCCGCCCTCGAGAGCAGCATGCTGGAAACCTTGGGTGAGGCATGAGCCTTGCGCTTAAGGGAACCCTGGTTCTCGTCGGCGCAGGCAAGATGGGCGGCGCCATGCTGGAAGGCTGGTTAAAATCCGGCGCTGAGCCCAAAAAGATTGCCGTGCTTGACCCTTTCGTTTCCGAGGACATGAAGGCCCTGCTCGTCAGGCACAAGGTGCCGCTCAATCCAGCCATTGCCGGCATCAAAGACGCTGAAGTTGTGCTCATCGCCGTGAAGCCGCAAATGACCGAAGAGGTTCTGCCCACGGTGGTCGAGTTGGGCAGCTCGAAGCCACTCATCCTGTCCATCGTCGCGGGAAAGACCATCGCCTCCTTCGAGCGCCATTTCGGGAAATCCGCAGCCGTCATCCGCACCATTCCCAATACGCCCGCCGCCGTTGGCCGGGGCATCACAGCCATGTCCGCCAATTCCAATGTTTCCGCAAAGCAACTGCAGCTCGCAACCGATCTGCTTTCGGCGATTGGTGAAGTGGTGACCGTTGACCACGAAGAGCTGATTGACTGCGTGACTGCGGTGTCAGGCTCCGGCCCGGCCTACGTCTTCTACATGACCGAATGCCTCGCCCGCGCAGCCGAAAAAATCGGCCTGCCCCCGGCGCTTGCCATGCAATTGGCCCGCGCCACCGTGGCGGGTTCCGGTGAACTGATGCGGGTGACAGGCACCGAAGCCGCAACTCTCCGCCAGAATGTAACCTCGCCCAAGGGGACGACTTACGCAGCACTCCAGGTACTGATGGCAGACGATGGCTTGGCGCCGCTGCTTGAAAAGGCTGTGCAGGCGGCGGCGGACCGTTCACGCGAACTGGCCGGTTAAGCCGAATTGCCTTTCCTCTGGCGACAGGTGCCTTTCACAATCGCCCCCTCTCGACGAAATGCCAAACAATCAATAGTCTTGCCGCGTCTGGCAAAAACATCGGACAGGCTGCCAAAGGATTGATATTATTCCAATGCTATCTTTGATTACAACCTGCAAAAATAGATTGAGCCACCTCAAGCAAACACTGCCTTTGATGCTGCAGCAGTCGTACTCCGAAGTGATTGTGGTTGACTACGGATGCGAGCAAGGCACCGCGGCTTGGGTAAAACAAAACTATCCCAAGGCGAAGGTCGTTCAGGTCAAGGATGATCCGGTGTTTTCTCTTGCGCTAGCAAGAAACATAGGTGCAAAAACTGCCTCCCATGAGTTTCTTTGCTTCATCGATGCTGATGTCGTTATCTACCAGGACCTGGGGGAATGGTTGAAGCGAAACAACGACCCCATGAGACTTTATCTCTATCCGGTGCAAAGAGAGCGAGAGCTATCCGGTTTCGCAATGATGGCGCGCGAACAATTTTTAAGAATAGGCGGTTATGACGAAGCATTCAGAGGCTGGGGCGGAGAGGACAAAGATCTCTATGAGCGCCTCCAGAGTACTGGGCTAATTGAGTTTTTCGTACCCAAAAACTCAATATCTTCAATCCCGCATGGCAATGAATTGCGCCAGCTGGGCAAGGAAGCGGGGGGCTATGACAGCATGTCAGAAGCCCTGTCCATGAATCAGCTTTACCGAATGATCAAGAGAGATATTTGGAAACTCACGAATACGGAAATCGAACTGGAAAACCGGTTAAAACTATTAAATCTCATAAAAACCACGAACAGAGAAGCCAAAATGAAAGGCGAAAAAGTCTTCGAAATCGCCATCGGTGTTCCAATGGACTTAAATAGCAATGAATACGCAAGGAGTCTTCGAAGGCTTATCTACAAGACACCTGTTAGGCAGGCAACGCATTAGCGTTGAGCCTGCTGGTTCTTGCCAATTGATCTGGTTTGCGGAACCGCTGGCTCCTTGCCTGCTCAATCGAGTAAGGACTAACTTTAAAAAGGATGGCAAATGTCAGAACTAGCCTTCACTGACTTCAGGAAAGTCGATATCCGCGTGGGCACCATCATTGCCGTGGAGCCCTTCCCCGAAGCCCGCAAGCCCGCTTTCAAGCTGCGCATTGATTTTGGCTCCGAAATCGGGATGAAAAAATCCTCGGCACAGATCACCAAGTACTACACGCCTGAAACTCTCATCGGCCGCCAGGTGGCAGCCGTGCTCAATTTTCCGGCACGGCAGATTGGCCCCTTCATGTCAGAAGTTTTGACCCTCGGATTTCCGGACGCCGAAGGCGATGTCGTCCTAGTGACTGTGGAGCGCGGCGTGCCCAACGGCGGACGCCTGTTCTAAACCGGGATCTGTACGATGGCACGCAGGCCGCCGGCTGGGCTGTCGTCGAGCTTGATTTCACCGCCATGGGCGTGCGCAATATCCAAAGCGATCGCCAGACCCAGACCTGTCCCAGTCTCATCAAGATTGCGCGCGTGATCCAGGCGCACAAAGGGCCGGAACGCATCCTCGCGGTTTTCAACAGGGATGCCCGGCCCATCGTCGTCAACAAGTATAGTGAGCAAGCGGTTCTCGACCCCGCCCTTCACCTTCACATGGTTCGCGTAACGGGTTGCATTGCCCAGCAGGTTTGAAATCAGGCGGCGGAACGCATTGGGCTTCAGGTTCACCTCCACATCCTGCACATCAAGTGCCATATCGGATTTTCCGCGAGTCACTGATTTGGCCACGGAACTGAACATTTGGGAGAGATTGACCGCCTCGGTCTTCTCGCCACCGTCCCCGCGCACAAAAGCCATATAGGCCTCCAGCATGCGCTGCATTTCCTCCACGTCTTCCTTGAGCGGCTTGACCTTGGGGCCGTCCCCAAGAAACGCCAGTTCCAGCTTGAAGCGGGTAAGAATTGTGCGCAGATCATGGGAAACCCCAGCCAGCATTGCGGTGCGCTGCTCGACGTGGCGCGCAATGCGGCCCTTCATGTCAACAAAGGCCAGGCCTGCTTGGCGCACTTCTGCAGCACCACGCGGCCTGAACTCGGCAACATCACGCCCCATGCCAAAGCTTTGGGCGGCGCGCGCCAGTTCGACAATGGGCGATATCTGCTTGCGCAGGAAAACCACCGCGATCGACAGCAGCACCAACGAAGACAACAGCATCCAGAACAGCAGGACAACCGTGTTGGCTGCATAGGCGCGATCCTCGTCAGTCCGGATGCGAAAAATCAAACCCTTTTCAACTTCCACCCGGATTTCAACCTTGCTGTCTTCTGCGGTGCTGTTGATCCAGAAAGGCCTTCCGGTTTCCCGTTCGAGATATCTCGTCATCTTGCTGTCAACCAGGGAGTACAGGGTTCGGTTGATGGGAGCGGGAAGCGTCTCGCCGCGGGTGATCTGCAGACCCAAATTCAAACGCTTATTGGCAACAAACTCGATTTCCTTGATGGCCGCCGCTGATTTGTCAGAACGGTCGTAGAGATCGGTGATAAGACCAATTTCGCGGGCCAGCGATCTGCCTAGAACCTTGGTCACATTGTCCCAGTGCCGGTCGAGAATGATGCCAGCCATGATGGTTTGCAGCAGTATGATCGGCGCGATGACAATGATCAGGGAACGGTGGTAGAGTCCTGAAGGCAAATGGCGTTCAAGAAAGCGGTTGAAGTGAAAATAATAGCCGATCATGCATTGGTCTCTTCATCAACATAGAGCGCGTAGCCCGATCCACGCACCGTTTGTAGATAAAGCGGATTGGCCGGATCGGTCTCGATCTTCTGGCGCAAGCGGTTGATTTGTACATCCACACCGCGCGCGCTCTCATCCGAGCCCCGTTGCGAGAGTTCGATCCGGCTCAAGGGTGTTCCGGATCTCTGGCTCAGCAAGCGGAGTAAGTCCTTTTCGCCCGAAGTGAGGCGCACTAGCTCGCCATCCTTGCGGAGTTCACCGCGTGGCACATTGAACTGAAATTCACCGAAACGGACGTCGGTCCGGACAGGGGGGGAAACCGTAGCCCGGCGCAACAGATTCCGGATGCGAAGCAACAGTTCCCGGGGCTCAAACGGCTTCGCCAGATAGTCATCGCTGCCCGTGGCAAGCCCGGCAATCCGGTCCTGGGTATCAGCGAGCGCCGAGAGCAAGAGGACTGGAAGATCCTGACCTTCGCTACGCAGGGATGCGGTAAGCGCAAGACCGGTTTCCCCGGGCATCATGATATCCAGAAGCAGCAGGTCAAAGGTGAGACCCCGCATGTGTTCGCGCGCCTCGGCGGCGGTTCCAGCAACCGAAACCAAGAAGCCGTTCTCCATCAGATAGGACTTGATCAGCTCCCGGATTCGGCGGTCATCATCGACAACCAGGATGTGCCGGGCCTCAATCACCATTCTTTTCCCCGAGCCTGCCCGTGCCGTCAATCCAGGCAAGAACGCTTTCACGGTTTTCCGGGCTGATCAGATGATAGAGAATGTCCCGCATGGAGGAACCTCCCTTGCCACTTGCCTCAGCCGCCGCCCGGCGGATGCGCGACATTTGGGGTGCCATCAGGCGCTGGCGCAGTTCTTCGCCCGCGTCCGTGAGATGCAGCAGGCGCTGGCGCCTGTCGCTCTCGCCTTCCTTCTGGAATACGTAGCCTTTGTCGATCAGGTCCTTCAAAACCCGGCTCAGGCTCTGCTTGGTGATCCGCAATATATCGAGCAGTTGGGCCACGGTCATGCCGGGATCACGGCCGACAAAATGCACCACCCGGTGGTGCGCCCGGCCAAAACCCAGCTGGTCCAGCAACGCATCGGGATCGGAGACAAAATCCCGGTAGGCGAAGAACAAGAACTCAATCAGGGCCACCGTTTCAGCCTCGCCCAATTTTTCATCAAAATTTATGTCAGCCATGTTGACATATTATTCCATCTTTGTTACGTTAGGTACCATTACCACGCAATATAATTGCTCAAAGTGCCGATTTAGCATGTCGGACACATATATAGGCCGAAGTTCTAAAAAAATCGAATTGGGAGAGTACCGATGTCCATCATTCCTTTTGACCAGCGCGAAGGTTCCATCTGGTTCGACGGCGAGATCGTGCCGTGGAAGGAAGCCAGGGTCCATGTGCTCACCCACGGCCTGCATTATGGCTCTTCCATTTTTGAAGGCGAGCGCGCCTATGGCGGCACCATCTTCAAATCGCGTGAGCATTCCCAACGCCTGCACAAGTCAGCCGAGATCATGGATTTCGTGGTCCCCTATTCCGTCGAGCAGCTCGATGCCGCCAAGGCCAAAGTCGTGGAACTGAACGGCGGCGGCGATCAGTATGTGCGCCCCGTGGCCTGGCGCGGGTCCGAGATGATGGCGGTTTCCGCCCAGCACAACACCATCCATGTGGCCATCGCCAGCTGGACCTGGCCTTCCATGTTTGATCCCGAAACCAAGATGAAGGGCATCAGGCTCGACATCGCCGATTACCGCCGGCCCGATCCGCAATGCGCCCCCGTCCATGCCAAGGCGGCAGGCCTTTACATGATCTGCACCATCTCCAAGCACAAGGCCGAGAAGAAAGGCTATGCCGATGCCATGATGCTAGACTGGCAGGGCCGCGTCGCCGAATGCACCGGCGCCAACATCTTCTTCACCCGCGATGGCGCCATCCACACGCCGATTGCCGATTGCTTCCTCAACGGCCTGACCCGCCAGACCGTCATCGCCATAGCCAAACAGCAGGGCATGGAAGTCATTGAAAGTCGCATCATGCCGGACGAGCTGCCGAGCTACAATGAGTGCTTCATCGTGGGTTCCGCCGCGGAAGTGACGCCGATCTCCGAGGTAGGTTCTTACAAGTTCAAGCCGGGCAATATCTCGCGCACCCTCATGGATGCCTATTCCAACGCCGTGCGCATACCAGCCAAGGCGGCTTGACCTAACTCTAGAGTTGCGAATGCCTGAGGCCCATTCCACAATGGGCCTCTTTTTATTGTGCTGGAGCCTGCTGCCCCATGGAACGAAGCGGAATACTGTGTGCCGGGGCGTGGTGCGTGGACCACAACTTCAGCATCGAACACTGGCCTGAAGAAGAAACGCTAGCAAAGATCATCACCGAAAGCTTCCACGGCGGTTGTCCCGGCCACAACATGTCCTCTGCCTTGAAGCGCTTGGGGGCGCCCTTCCCGGTCGAGGCCATGGGACTCCTGGGCGACGATGCCGATGGTCATTTTCTTTTGAAGATCTGCGATGACCTGGGTATCGAGCGGTCAGCCCTCGAAGTTCGCCCGTCCGTAAAAACCGCCCGCACCATTGCCATGACCGCAATCCCCACGGGCAAGCGTACATTCTTTTACTTCGGCGGGGCTCACGCCGCACAAACCCCCGATGATTTTGACTTTGGCAAGACGTCAGTCCGCATTGCCCATTTGGGCCTGCCTGGGGTGCATGAAATACTTGATGTGCCATGGAAGGGCGAAGCTTCCGGCTGGATTGCCGTTCTCAAGAAAGTCCGCGCCGCCGGCCTGAAGGCAAATATGGAGCTCGTCTCCCTGGAGCCTGAAGTCATCCGCGCCGTAACGCTGCCAATGCTGCCATGGCTCGATAGCTTGATCATCAACGACTATGAGGCGGGCGCCCTCGTCAACATGGAGACAGTCAAAAATGGTGTTGCCGATGCAGGCGTCTGCCGTGCCGCTGCCGAACGCCTGATGGAAACAACCAAAGTGTCACTTTTGGCTGTCCATTTTCCCAAAGGTGCTGTCGCCGTGACGCGTGACGGCACGGTCGTCGAACAGCCCTCCGTCAATGTGCCGCAAAGTGAAGTCGTCGGCAGCAATGGGGCCGGCGATTGCTTTGCCGCCGGCATGCTGTTCGGCCACCATGAAGGCTGGAACTTGAAACAAACGGTGAGGCTTGCCCACGCCAGTTCGGCCGCAAGCCTGCGCTCCGCCTCAACCACGGAGGCCGTTCTTCCCTGGGCAGACTGCCTGGCACTCGCCGAGCAATGGGGCTGGCGCACTTGACCGAGATCTGTGACTTTCTGATCATTGGCGGCGGCTCGGCTGGCTGCATCGTCGCCAAACGGTTGGCGGAAAGGACGACTGGCCGCATAATCCTGCTGGAGGCGGGAAAGAAAGACGAGGGCGACGCAGCGGCAACCGATCTCTCTTGCCTCGACGATCAAACCGATGATTACGATTGGGGCTTCAAGGCTTCAACCCTTGCGGGCACAAAGCCCGAACTGAGTTACGCCCGCGCCAGACTGCTTGGTGGCTGCGCCAACCATAATGACTGCGCCTTCCTGCGCCCGCCCAACTCGGATTTCGATGAATGGGTAAGCCGCGGGGCCAATGGCTGGGGCGCATCGCAAATGGCCCCCTATTATGACCGCGTGATGGAAAATACCCACGTTGAGGAAGCCCCGCACCATCCCGCCAGCCAGGCTTTTGTCAACGCCGGGATAGAGCTTGGCCTGCGCCCCATCGATTTTCAAAAACAGGTCGCCGAAGGCGTCGGCTATTTTCCGTTGAACGCGAAAGGAAGGCTACGGCAATCCTCATCCGTCACTTACTTGCACCCCCTGTCAACACTGCCGAAACATCTGGAAGTGTGGACGGAAGTCCAGGCTACCAAAATCCTCTTCGGGCTTGGCAAGGCCTTTGGTGCAGAAACCACGCGCGAAACCATTCACGCCAGCCGAGCCGTGATCCTCACCGGCGGCTCAATCCAGACCCCGCAACTCATGATGCTGTCTGGCGTCGGTCCCGCACAGCATTTGCGCGAACACGGAATTCCCCTTGTGGCGAATTTGTCCCAGGTGGGCGAGCATCTCCGGGATCATGTGGCAGCACCCATCGTCTGGGAAACCCATGAGGCCATAGCCCCGTGGGAAATATGCCCTTTCGAAGCTACCATGATGCTGAAGCTCGACGAAGACGCGCCAGCGCCCGACGTGCTGTTCCATTTCGGCCTGCGCGTGCGTGAAAAATATGGCGAGGATCCAAGGCTCTACGTGAATGGCCCGGCGGTGAAGGCCTCACCCAATGTGACTCGCGCCCGCAGCGAAGGCCGCGTGCGCCTCGCCAGCGCCGACTATCGCGATCCTCCGATCATCAATCTGAACTACTTCACAAATCCCTATGACCTGCGCATCCTGCTGAAAGCCATGCGCTTTACCAGGCGGCTCATGGAAACCAGCGCCTTCCAGAAACTCTGCTACGCAGAAATCCATCCCGGCCCCGATGTACAAAGCGACGATGAATGGGAAAGTTATATCAAAAGCGTGTGCGAAACCGTCTATCACCCCTGCGGCACCGCCAGCATTGGCCCCGTCGTGGCGCCGGACATGCGCGTCAAAGGCATCGGCAACCTCTTCGTCGCTGATGCCTCGATATTTCCCAGCCTGATCAGCACCAACATCAACTGCGCAGTGATGATGGCAGCGGAGAAGGCGGCGGATTTGATTCTGGAATAAGGCCTAAGGTAACGGCGCAGGATAGGGCGTTCGCAGCAATCGATGATAAAATGTGGCGACAGCCACCAGCGCCACGCTGCCTAAGGCAACAGGAAACAGAAGGAAGCTCCAGCTAACAGCGGTGAGATAGACCACCAAAGCCGTCGCTCCCGCAGGCGGGTGCACAACCCGCAAGTAGACCATCGCCGCAACCGCAGCGCCAACCGCAAGGCCTGCCATCCAGAAACTACCGGGCAAAGCAAAGTGAAGGCCGAGGCCCACAACACCTGAGAGCATATGCCCACCGATGACATTGGCGGGCTGGGAGAGTGGACTTTGCGGCGCGGCAAACAGCAGGACGCAGCTGGCCCCCAGCGGCGCCATTAGCATGGCAAGGCCGATCACGTCATTGACGAAAGCCAGTCCACCAATGGCAAGTGCCGCACCGAGGCCCGCAAACAACGCGGTGCGCGGATGGGCCTTGGGCTGGTGCCGGTGAATAAATCTGCGCATGAAGGTTTCCTGTAAAGCCCCGACCTATAGCACTGCACCACGGGTTGCAAGGTAGTCCAGCAGTTCACGCACCTTTTCCGGTGCGACTTCTTCGAGCTCGCCACTCTTCAGCTTGCCGAGATAAAAAGGTCCGTATTGCACCCGGATCAGGCGGTTCACCACGCAGCCGAAGTGTTCCATCAGTTTGCGGATTTCGCGGTTCTTACCTTCGGTGAGCGCCACCCGGTACCAGGTGTTGCTGCGTCCGCTGCCGTCATATTCCTCGACAAATTCCGCGCCGCGGTAATTCACCCCATCGGCCACGATGCCATCCGCAAGAGCAGTAATGTCTTCCGGCTCCAGGTGGCCGCGCACCCTCACCCGGTAGATGCGCGACAGGGCCGTTTCCGGACTCATCAAGGCCTGCGCCAAAGGCCCATCGGAACTAAGCAGCAGCAGGCCTTCACTGTTCACATCCAGACGCCCGACATTCATCAGGCGCGGCAGGCCCGGCGCGTTCATAGAGGTCAGATCGAAGATCGTCCGGCGGCCCTTGTGGTCCCGGTGCGTGACCAGCACGTCCAGAGGCTTGTTGAGCACAAAGAGCCGCGGCAGGGGTTTTGTCGAAGGCGCCACCGGCTTGCCGTCGAGGGTGATCACGTCACCCTCCTCGGCGGGCGTCGTGGCAAGGGCAACCGTGCCGTTGATCTTCACCCGGCCCTCGGCCACCATGCGCTCCGCCTCGCGGCGGCTGCCCACACCAGCTTTCTGCAGATAGACATTGAGCCGCATCAGCCGCCCGTGACCGGCGGGAAGAAGGCCACTTCGATTGCACCGGCAAGGGAAGCATCCAGCGACGCATGGGATTGGTTGATCGCCACCTTCAGGGTACGAAGATCGGCAAAGGCTGCGGCGATGCCTTCATCTCTGCCCTTGAGATAATCAATCAGGGCAAAGACAGTTCCCACGCTGGCTGGAATATCCAGCTCGTCCTGGCCGCGACCGATGATCTGGCGCAGTCGTGCAAAATATAAGATCTTCATTCCTCATCCACGACATGCCGGATGCCGGCACGGAAATAATCATAACCCGTATAAAGCGTGAGGCCCGCGGCAATCCACAAGCCGGCAATGCCGATTTGCGTTGTGTGCGGCAACACCTGATCCCCGGCAGGACCCGCAATGAGGAAACCAATGGCAATCAACTGTACCGTGGTTTTCCACTTGGCAATCTGCGTGACCGGCACTGACACCTGCAGCTCGCCCAGGAATTCGCGAAGTCCCGACACCAGCACCTCGCGCGCCAGGATGATGATGGCAGCCCAGATGTGTCCGCCGAACAGGATGCCGTCAGCCGAGAGCACCAGCAGGACGACTGAGACCAGCACCTTGTCGGCAATCGGATCCAGCATGCGGCCAAGCGAAGATTGCTGCTGCCACTTGCGCGCCAGGTAGCCATCGAAAAAGTCGGTGATCGCTGCTGCCACATAGATGGCAAGCGCCACCCAGCGCGCGTTGTTGCCTCCCCACATGAGAAGGCCGGCAACCAGCGGCACCGCGGCGATACGGCCATAGGTAAGGACATTCGGAAGATTCCAGATTTCCGAGAACTTCGTCTTGCGTGTTCCGGTCGTTGCCATGAATTCGCTCATCCCGCGCCCTCGTGAAAGTGATCATAAATAGCCTGCGCCAATGCGCTACTCACGCCTTCAACTGCTGTCAAATCACCCACACTTGCCCGTGAAACGGCTTTCGCCGATCCAAAGCTTTGGAGCAAGGCCTTCTTGCGCAAGGGTCCTATGCCTGCGATCTCGTCCAAGGGACTGACGCCAATGGATTTGGCGCGCCTGGCCCGGTGGCTGCCGATGGCAAAGCGATGGGCCTCATCCCTCAGACGCTGAATATAATAGAGCACCGGATCGCGCGCCGCCAGCATGAAGGAGGGCTTGCCGGACACGAAGAAATGCTCGCGGCCCGCATCCCGGTCCGGCCCCTTGGCCACGCCCACCACCGCCATGTCGCCAAGCCCGAGATCGGCCAGAACGCCGCGCACGGCGGAAAGCTGCCCCTGCCCGCCATCAATCAGCAGGAGATCTGGCCAGGTGGAGCTTTCGGAATCCTTCTGGCCGGGCTGGCCTTCCTCTTTCAGAAGGCGCGAGAATCTCCGCGTCAGAACTTCCCGCATCATGCCGAAATCGTCTCCGCCGGTGAGGTCTTCGGAGCGGATATTGAACTTGCGGTATTGCGATTTCATGAGGCCCTCGGGGCCGGCCACCACCAAGCCGCCCACCGCATTGGTGCCGGAAATATGAGAATTATCGTATATTTCAATGCGTTTGGGCGGCTCGGCGAGGCCAAAGGCCTCGGCCACCCCGGCCAGCAGCTTGGCCTGCGACGAGGATTCGGCGATCTTGCGGCCAGAGGCTTCCCGCGCATTGGTGACCGCATGTTCAACGAGGCTGCGCTTTTCGCCCCGCTGGGGCACCAGCACCTCGACCTTGTGCCCCGCATGGGTGGAAAGCGCTTCCGCCAGCAGGTCAAGCTCCTCGATCTCATGGGACAGCAGCACCAGCTTCGGGATCGGCTTGTCGTCATAGAACTGGCTGACGAAGGAGCTGAGAATTTCCGAGGCCTCCATGGACTTGTCGGTGCGCGGGAAATAGGCCCGCGTCCCCCAGTTCTGCCCAGAGCGGAAAAAGAACACCTGGACACAAGCCTGCCCACCCTCCTGGGCAAGCCCAAAAACATCGGCTTCATCGACATTTTGCGGGTTAATACCTTGCGTCTGGGTAACAAAGCTCATGGCCTGGATACGGTCCCGGAGCCGCGCCGCCTGCTCGAAGTCCAACGCTTCTGCCGCGGCCTCCATAGCGCTGGCAAGCTCCGCCTTCACCGTCTGGCTCTTGCCGTCCAGAAAGCTCTCCGCCTCTCGCACCAGCTCATTATAGGCCGGAAGCGCGATGTAATTCACGCAAGGGGCCGAGCAGCGCTTGATCTGGTAGAGCAGGCAGGGCCGCGTCCGGTTGGCATAAACGCTGTCATTACAGGATCTTAGAAGGAAGGCCTTCTGCAGCGTATTAAGCGACTGGTTGACCGCCCCGGCCGAGGCAAAGGGCCCGTAATAGCTGCCTTTTCTGGCCCGCGCTCCCCGGTGTTTCACCAGCTGGGCTACCTCGTGATCCTTGGCGATAAGGATATAGGGAAACGACTTGTCATCTCTCAGGATCACGTTGAAGCGCGGCTTCAGCTTCTTGATGAGATTGGCTTCCAGCAGCAGCGCTTCCGCTTCCGTGCTCGTCGTCACAAACTCCATGTTGGCAGTAAGCGAGATCATCAGCGCAATGCGGTTGTTGTGGCCCTGTCCCCGGGCATAGTTCGACACCCGGTTCTTGAGGTTCCGCGCCTTGCCCACATAGATGGCATCGCCCTCCGCATTGAACATGCGGTAAACTCCGGGCTTTCCCGGCAGGCGCTTCACAAAATCGCGGATAACCTCCGGACCCGCGAGATCGTCCATGGGCTGCTCAGACTCATCATTCATGGGTTTTATATAGGCGCTGTCCCACGGTCTTGTACCTCCTCCTTGTGGGCCAATCGAATTCCTATTTTTATACCCTGTCATCCCGGCGGTAAGCGGGGACCCAGACTATCAACCAGTAAACATGCGGAAAGTCTGGGCCCCGACGTACGTCGGGGTGACAAAGAGATGGGAAACACAGCAATAGACTTTCAAGGCCGCCATTCAAACACAAGTACGAGACAGCCCTTGTCACTGCGGGTGAAGTGATAGGAATTGGGGGGAAAGCTGATGAAATCCCCAGCCTTGATCACCGTGCCGTCGCCTTCAATCGCCTCGCCCTCCAGCACATAGAATTCCTCGTAGCCCGGATGCACATGGGGAACGGTGACGGCGCCGGGCAGCAACTGGAAATAATAGCTGCCGCACTGGGTGTCCGCATCGAAACTCACCGGCAGCCACTGGCAGCGATTCTCTTCCGTGTAGCCTTCCAGCCGGTAGGGCACGAGTTTATCGCGCATGAGGTTGGTAATCGGCGGCGCACTGAAAGCCCTGCTCATGTTCTGATTCTCTCAATTTCGATGCCAACGCTCTTGGCGTTGGGAATGATATCCGGCTTTTCTATGCGCACTCGTGCGGCCACCACGCGCTTGTCCTTGAGGCATGCTGCCGCAAAAAGCTCGGCCAGGGTTTCCACGAGGTTCACATGGCCCTGGGCGATGATGGCCTCGACCTTTTTGACAATAATCTCGTAGCTCACCACATTGCTGATGTCGTCGGCCACCGCGTCCTTGCCTTCAAGCACCGACAAATCGATGCTGACGATGATGCGCTGCGGCGCGATCTTCTCATGTTCATAGATCCCGAGGGTTGCCATCACTTCGAGGTCGCGCACGAAGACGTGGCGCAGCCCGGCCCTGGCATTGGACACGTGATGACTGATTTTGGTCGTCACACTCATTCACTTACCCTTTGGCATTAGAATTACGTAGTGCTTGCGCACTTTTTCGACGGTCTCCCAGGTTCCCTTGAAACCCGCAGGAATAATGAAACCATCACCCTTCTTCAAGGTCCATTTCTTGCCCTTGTCATTGGTCAGGATGGCCTTGCCTTCGATGAAATGGCAGAACTCCCACTCCACGTAATCAACCGGAACCTTGCCCGGCGTTGACTCCCAGATGCCGCAAAACAGCCTGTCGTCTTCGCCAACGAAATGGTTCCACGTCTTGGTCTTGTATTTGCCCTTGATCAGCTTTTCCGGATCAGGCGTTCCCAGATCAACCTTCGGCGCGCCCTTGCCAGTGGTTTTCATGACGATGATGTCGGCCATTCAGGTCTCCTTTATGCTTTGCAGAAGCGCGTCTCGCGTGGGTTTGAAATCAGACATGATCCAAAGCCCCTCGAGGCGTTGCAGTTCGCGGCCCAGATCGGGGCCTGGCGGAAATCCAATTTCAATGAGGTCCTGGCCTTTCACTGGAAAGCGCGGAATCTCCCAGCGCGACGGTAGGTTCAGCAGGCGGCGCCACCCCCGGTCGGTGAGCAAGGCGCGCGACCTTGCCCAGGCCAAGTGCACAGAATCCTTCCAGTTCACCACCCCCATTGCATAAAGAATTCTTTTCTGTTCAGTCTCGCGCAACGTCGGCGAAAGGGCAGCGCTGTGCAACAGCGCTTCAATGCGTTTGGCCTGATTGTTTGAAAGCCGCCAGGCTTCCTGCAAGGCTGCCGGCTTCTTGGCCAGCACAAAGGCCCGAAGCAGCGGATCGGGCGGCAAGCGCGAAATCACCCGGAACTCTTCCATGTAGGCAATGACGTTCTTTAGCACCTTGTGCTTGGCCATGAGCTTGAGAACCGGCATGGCGTTCGGCCCCGCCAGCAATTTGAACATTTCCCGGGAGACGCGTTCGGCGGAAAGGCCAAGCAGACCTTTCTTCAGGCGCACACAGGCCGCAAGGCTGGCCTTGTCTGCAGACATTTTTTCGTAAGTCGCAAGAAAACGGAAGAAGCGCAGGATACGCAGGTTGTCTTCAATGATGCGCTGACGGGGAGACCCGACAAAGACCAGTTTCTTGCGCCGGATGTCGCCGTAACCGTCCGTATAATCGTAGATTTTTCCGCGCCCATCGCAGTAGAGCGAATTGATGGTGAAGTCGCGCCGCAGCGCATCGGCCTGCCAGTCATCGGTGAAGGAGACGACCGCGCGCCTGCCATCGGTCTCAACGTCATGGCGCAACGTGGTTATTTCATAGGGGCGGTGATCAACCACCACGGTAACCGTGCCATGCGCGATTCCGGTAGGATGAACCGGAATTCCCGCCACCTTGAACGCCTCTGTCACTGCCTGCGGTGGCAGGTTCGTTGCGATATCAATATCGCCGATGGGCTCACCAAGCAGCGCATTGCGCACCGCGCCGCCAGCCACCCGCGCCTCGCCGCCAGCCTCTGCCACAAGGGCAAAGACCCGTTGCAACGCAGGCTCCTTCAGCCAAGAGGCCCGCGCGAGTGTGGGAAGCTTGCTCATGCGTAAAGCCGATCATAGAGAT
>JBAVOA010000543.1:0-2982 GCA_049691635.1 Aestuariivirga sp.
TTTCAATTTCGCGCGGCACAACCCTTTGGGAAGTTTGGAAGTGGCCTTTCGAAATTCGCTGGGGCCGTTTCCTGAACCTTCTCTAGACGGGCCCCTCGTTTTGGTCCGATTTTCCCAGACACTGCAAGACGAGATCGCAACGCGCCTTGGTTATCATTTCAAGGACAAGGTGCTGCTGCGCCATGCGCTGACCCACAGCAGCACAAACCACAAACACGACGACTACCAGCGGCTGGAGTTCCTTGGCGACCGGGTTCTGGCCCTGGTGATTGCAGAAGAACTGTACCGCCTCAACCCGTCGCACCGGGAAGGCCACATGGCGAACCTGCACAGCAACCTGGTGCGCGGCGAAATCTGCGGCGAAGTGGGCAAGGGACTGGGCTTGAGCGATTTCATCATCGTAGGCCCCAGCGAACACAAGAAGGGGGTGAACCTGATCACCTCGGTGGTGGGCGATGTGGTGGAAGCGCTGATCGGCGGCATCTATCTCGACGGCGGCCTCGAGGACGCCAAGGCCTTTGTGCTGCGCAACTGGTCGCGCCACATTGCGGAGAACCGCAAGGTGAGCAAGGATCCCAAGACATTCCTGCAGGAATGGTCGCTGGCACGTGGCCTTACCATCCCGGCCTACAAGATTGTCAAGCGGGAAGGACTGGAGCATAGTCCGCTTTTTACCGTGCTGCTGAATGTGCAGGGCATGGCGCCGGTCGAGGGCTCGGGCCCATCCAAGCGGCTTGCCGAAATGGCAGCGGCCGACTGCTTCCTGAAACGCGAGGACATCCGCCAATGAGCGACACGCAGTGCGGATTTTGCGCCATCATCGGGGCGCCCAATGCGGGCAAGTCCACGCTGGTGAACCAGCTGGCGGGATCGAAGGTCTCCATTGTTTCCCACAAGGTGCAGACGACGCGGGCGAGGCTCAGGGCGATTTTCATGGAAGGATCATCGCAGGTCATCGTGGTGGATACGCCGGGCATCTTCGATCCCAAACGCAAGCTTGATGAGGCGATGGTGGAAAATGCCTGGAGCGGATCAGCGGAAGCCGATGTGACCGTGCTTCTGGCGGATGCGCGGCTGGGGCGGAACGACGACGTCATGCGGATCATCGACGGGTTGAAGAAGAGCGGGACCAAGGCGCTGCTGGCACTCAACAAGGTTGACCTGTTGCGGCGCGAAGTTCTGCTGGAGATTTCCAAGCGCTTCAACGAGGCCTATGAGTTCAGTGACACCTTCATGATCAGTGCACTGAAGGGTTCGGGCGTGGACGACCTGCGCAAGAAGATTGCCGCGCTGATGCCCAAGGGCCCGTGGCTTTATCCGGAGGACCAGGCGGCGGATGTGCAATTACGCTTTCTCGCTTCGGAAGTGACGCGCGAAAAGATTTACCTCCGGCTGCATGAAGAACTTCCCTATGCCTCTACCGTCGAGACGGAAACCTGGGAAGAGCAGAAGGACGGCTCGGTGAAGATCGGGCAGGTGATCTATGTGGAACGCGACAGCCAGAAGGCCATCGTGCTGGGCAAGGGCGGCCAGATGATCAAGCTTCTGGGGCAGCTGGCGCGGGAGGAACTGGAAAAATCCTTCGAGCGGCGGGTGCATCTCTTTTTGTTCGTGAAGGTGCGCGAGAACTGGACGGAAGATCCCGAGCGCCTGCGCATGATGGGCCTGGGAACGTGAGGCACGCGGCATGGAATGGCGCGACCACGGCGTAATCCTTTCGGTGCGCCGCCATGGCGAGACCAGCGCCATTGCCGAACTGCTGACGCCGGAACACGGGCGCTGCCTGGGCCTGGTGCGGGGCGGACGGTCGCGGCAGCAGCGGCCGGTTCTGCAGCCTGGGAACTTTGTGGCCGCAACCTGGCGAGCCCGGCTTGAAGACCAGCTTGGCACCTTTGTGTTCGAACCGCTGAAACTTTCGGCGGGCACGATCATGGAAAATTCCTTCCGGCTGGCGGGTCTTACGACGCTCACCAGTCTGTCGCAGGTTTTGCCAGAGCGCGAGCCGCACCAGCGCCTCTATGATGCCTTTCAAATTGTACTGGACGCCATCGACAGCGATGCCCATTGGCCGGCCCTGCTGGTGCGCTGGGAGCTTGGGTTGCTCGAGGAACTGGGCTTTGGCCTGGACCTGAGCAAGTGTGCGGCCACGGGGGAGACAGCACAACTCACCTATGTGTCGCCCAAGAGCGGGCGCGCGGTGTCGGCGCCAGCGGGCGCACTCTATCAGGACAAGCTGCTCACGCTTCCCGGGTTTCTGCTGGGGCAGCCGGTGACGTCCACTGCAGAAATTGTGGCGGGCTTCAGGCTTACGGGCTATTTCCTCGAGCGCCACATCTTTGAACCGCGCGGGCTTGAAATCCCGGAAGCGCGTCAGAGACTGATCACCGAACTCGCCCAAAGGCCGCATTGACTGGCACGTTTGCGGGCCTAGATTGCCGCGAGATGAAGGGAGAATGAATGCTTGGACGATTGAACCATGTGGCGATTGCGGTGCCTGATCTTGTGCAAGGAGCGCGGATTTATGCCTCAGTGCTGGGGGCGAAGGTTTCGGCACCACAGGCGGAACCGGCCCATGGGGTGCGGGTGGTGTTTGTGGAACTGCCCAATACCAAGATCGAGCTTCTGGAACCGCTTGGCGAAAAGTCTCCGATCAGGGCGTTCCTTGAAAAGAATCCGTCGGGGGGCATGCATCATATCTGCTATGAAGTTGCGGACATTGTCGCGGCTCGTGACAAGCTTGTTGCTGGCGGTGCGCGGGTGCTGGGCGACGGCACGCCGAAGATTGGCGCCCATGGCAAGCCGGTGCTCTTCCTGCATCCCAAAGACTTCTGTGGCACATTGATTGAACTGGAGCAGGCATGAATCTTGCCAGCGGGATCGCGATCTATTTCATTATCTGGTGGCTGGTGCTGTTCCTGGTGCTGCCGTTCGGCATCCGCAATGCCCATGAAACGGGCGAAACGGTGGAGGAGGGCCATGAAC